>JAEWKL010000115.1 GCA_023386115.1 Pseudomonadota bacterium | reverse complement strand
CCGCCGGCGGGGCGGGCCCGCCGCCGGCACCATCTGGCCCGCGGCCGCCGGGCCGAACTGCTGGCGGCCCTGGCCCTCCTCCTCAAGGGCTACCGGCCGCTGGCCTGGCGCGTCGCGATCGGCGGCGGCGAGATCGACCTGATCGTGCGCCGCGGCAGCACCGTTGCCTTCGTGGAGGTCAAGGCGCGGCCGACCCTGGAGGAGGCCCAAGGGGCGATCGACGCCCGCAAGCGCCGCCTGTTCTCCCGGGCCGCCCGGGCCTGGATCGCCCGCGCGCCCTGGAGCGCCGGCCTGACGCTCAGGGCCGATGCGGTGTTCGTGGCGCCGGGCCGCTGGCCCCGCCACGTCGTCTCGGCCTTCGAGCTGGAGATGGGCCGTTGATCCGGATTCTTCGATTCCGTTCATCTCGCGTGCAGCGCAGCATGCTTAAGCTCGCAACCGCACTGGGGTCGAGAGCGAGGGAGGCACGAGATGCGCAGCGGTTTCGGATGCGAGTCCTGCGGCTCACCGGGGGTCCGGCTTCCGGCCGACCTGACCGACGATGCCATGATCCAGTGTGACGGCTGTGGCTGCACGCTGATGGCCTGGGGCGCATTCAAGCGCCGGGTCGAGGCGCAGGAAGCAGCCGACACGCGCGAGCCGGCGGAGCGGCGGACCGCCGGTGCGGCGCAGCAGGCCGCGCACTGACGCGAAGTCGCATGTCGGGCGGACAGGGCGAGGCGGGTGCCGGCTCCGCGACGCGCGCAGGTCCTGCCTGAAAGAGCGAAGCGCCCGGATCTGCCGCAGCAGCGAGCGGCCTGACGGCCCGCGCCCTCTCTCGGTCCGGCGGGAGGCCCGGACGGTCCCGACGGTCAGGGATGGAGCGCGGCGCCCTTCGTGGCCTTGTCCACATCCTTCTTCGGGCCGTGGAGGGCGAGGCCGACGAGGTCCGGCGCGTCGGCGGGCTCGCGCGCGAACACCTCGCGATTGGCCGCGTCGTGCCCGGTCTCGAACATCGCGCGGACATAGGCGCTGCGGACGAGGTCGCGCTGGATCGCCTGCTGCCAGGCCCGCTGCAGCACGTCGCCGGTAGCCGCGAAGATCAGCATCGGCTGGCCGAGGAGCCGGGCGTGGTGGCGGCCCGCGGCGTCGCGATAGGGCTCGCCCATCGCCTCCGGCACGGCGCCGGCGATGCCGGTCGCCAGGAACGCGGTGACGTTCAGCTTCTGCCACACGGCCAGGTCGCCGCGGACAAGGATGGCCACCTTGGTGTCGAACATCGGGGTCTCCCTGCGGGTGATGGTCCGCAGGGCTAGCCGAGTGTGAGGGCGGAGTCTGGAACGTTCGTGCGCCCGCTCCGGTAGACGGCCGGGGTGAGGCCGTAGGCCCGCCGGAACCGGCGGCCGAGATGGCTCTGGTCGGAGAAGCCGGCGGCCGATGCCGCCTCCGCCGGCGGCATTCCGGCGCGCAGCAGCGCCCGGGCCTGCGCCAGGCGGATCTCGATCAGGCAGGCATGCGGCGAGGTGCCGAAGCGTCGGCGAAAGGCACGGGCGAGCTGGAACCGGTCCGTGGCGCCTGCCGCCCGCGCGAGCGCGTCGAGGCCGAAGGCCGTCGCCGCGTGCGCCCGGATGAAGTCCATCGCCCGCTCGGCGACCACCGGACCGCCGTCGGGCGGCGGCCTCGGCTCCGCGGCGCCGAGATGCCGGCGCAGATGACCGGCGAGAGCGTCGAGGGCGGCGTCGGTCACCAGCGGCGAGGTGCCGCCGAACACGGCGCGGCAGGCCCGATGGATCGCCCCGCCGAACGCGCGGTCGTCGGCGAGGGTGCGGCGAAAGCCGATCCGCGCGTCGCTGCCGCCCATCCGGTCGCGCAGCCAGGCTTGCGGCAGGTACAGCATGCTGTAGCGGAAGCCCGGTTCCCGGACCGCCTGCCCGTCATGGCGCTCGCCGGGCTCGATCAGGATCACCCGGCCCGCAACGCTCTGCCTCCGGGCGCCGCGGCAGTAGAAATCCTGGATGCCCTCATGCGTCACGCCGACCAGCCACTCGTCGTGGTGGTGCATGTCGTAGGCGTGGCCGAGGAACCGCGCCGTCACCGCCTCGATGCCGCTCGCCGGCTCGCGCCGGAGATGGACGAAGTCGCGGGACGGCGTTGCGATGGGATCCTGACTCATGGGACGGCCGATCGATCGCGCGCCGCAATCGCCCGCGCAAGGCGGAACGCGGCTCCGCCGAGGCACCGCGGCCCTGACGGTCCGGGCTTCGCCTTGCGGACCCGGACCGATGGTCGGGAGCGCCGCAGGCCGGGCGTCAGCGCCGGCGCACGAAGCCGACGATGTCCTTCACCGCGGCGATGTTGGGGGCGGCGATCGCCTCGGCCCGCGCCGCGCCGTCGGCCAGGACCGCGTCGATATGGCCCGGATCGGCGACGAGGCGCTTCATCTCGGCGCCGATCGGCCCGAGCTTGGCCACGGCGAGATCGACCAGCGCGCCCTTGAAGGCGGAGAACTGGGCGCCGCCATACTCGCGCAACACGTCCTCGCGGCTCACGTCGTTGAGCGCCGCGAAGATCCCCACGAGGTTGTCGGCCTCCGGCCGCTTCTCGAGGCCGGCGGTCTCGGAGGGCAGGGGCTCGGCGTCGGTCTTGGCCTTGCGCACCTTCTGGGCGATGGCGTCGGAATCGTCGGTGAGGTTGATGCGCGAATAATCGGACGGGTCCGACTTCGACATCTTCTTGGTGCCGTCGCGCAACGACATCACCCGGGCGGCGGGCCCGCCGATCAGCGGCTCGGTGAGCGGGAAGAACGCCTCGCCGTGGCCCTGCCGTTCGATCGCGGCCGCGAAGTCGTTGTTGAACTTCTGGGCGATGTCGCGGGTCAGCTCGAGATGCTGCTTCTGGTCCTCGCCCACCGGCACGTGGGTGGCGCGGTAGGCCAGGATGTCGGCCGCCATCAGCACCGGGTAATCATAGAGACCGACGCTCGCATTCTCGCGGTCCTTGCCGGCCTTCTCCTTGAACTGCGTCATGCGGTTGAGCCAGCCGAGACGGGCGACGCAGTTGAAGATCCAGGCCAGCTCCGCATGCTGCGGCACCTGGCTCTGGTTGAACACCACCGAGCGGGAGGGATCGATGCCGGCCGCCAGGAAGGCCGCGGTGACCTCGCGGATCTGCCGCGTCAGCTCGGCCGGATCCTGCCAGACCGTGATCGCGTGCAGGTCGACGACGCAGTACAGGCAGTCGAACTGCGCCTGCATGGCGACGAAGCGCTTGATCGCGCCGAGATAGTTGCCGAGGTGCAGGTTTCCGGTCGGCTGGACGCCGGAGAAGACCAGTTCCTTGAACGCGGGCATCGTGATCGTCGTCCCTTGGGTCGTCGCCCTTCGCCGAGGGCTGTCACAATCCCGCGGGCGCGGCGTTCTGGACCGTTCCGGGAGGGGGGTCAAGCGTGCGGAATCAGGGGTGCAGCGCGACCGTGTCGCGCGCGGCGCGGGCCCCCGTCCGGGCTTGGCCGGTGGGGCAGAGATCGAGCACGGCGCAACGCCCGCAGGCCGGGTTGCGGTGGAAGCAGCAGCGCTGGCCGTGCAGCATCAGCACCTCGTGATTGTCGTAGAGCGTCTGCGCGTCCCACGCGGCCGGCAATTGGGCCCGCAGGATCGCATGGGAGGGCCCGACATCGACCTTCGGGCCGATGAGCCCGGTGCGCTGGGCCACGCGGTGATGATGGCTGTCGACCGGCAGGGCCGGCATCCGCAGGGCGCTGAACGACAGCACCGCCGCGCTGGTCTTCGGCCCGATGCCGGGGATCGCTTCGAGCCAGGCCCGTGCCTCCGGCACCGCCATGTCCCGCAGGAAGCCGAGATCGAGCCGGCCGGCCCGCTCCCGCACCGCGCGCAAGATCGCCTGGATTCGCGGCGCCTTCAGCTCCGGCCAGGTGACGCCCGCAATCGTCTCCTGCACCTCCGCGGTCGGGGCCGCGACGAGCGCCTCCCAGTCCGGGTAGCGCCCCCGCAGGGCCTTGAAGGCGCGGCCCGACTCCGCGTTGCGGGTGCGGTGGGAGAGGAGCGAGGAGACGAGCTCGCTCACCGGGTCGAGGTCGTGGAAGTACGGGATCGGGCAGCCATAGACGCCGCACAGGCGGCGATGGATGGCGAGGGCCTTCTCGGCGAGGTCGGCAGGCGCAGGGCTCATGACGGGATGAATCGTCGGAGCCCAGCGCCCGTTCCGGCTGCGGCACCACGTCCCGCTTATGCCGGGTTCGACGTCAGGCCTGGCCCGACGGGCCCTCGTCCTTCTTGCGCTCGTGGCGCAGCAGCAGCGGGGTCTGGGCGAGGGCGAAGGCCAGGGTGAGCGGCATGATGCCGAACACCTTGAAGCTGACCCAGAAATCCGTGGTCTGGGTGCGCCACACCACCTCGTTCAGCGCCGCCAGCACGAAGAAGAACAGGCCCCAGCGGAAGGTGAGCTTGCGCCAGCCCTCCTGGGTGAGGTCGAACACGCTGTCGAGCACCAGGGCCAGCAGCGGCCGGCCGAAGGCGAGGCCGCCGAGCAGCACCGCCCCGAACAGGCTGTTCACGATGGTGGGCTTGAGCTTGATGAACAGCTCGTCGCGCAGGAGCAGCGTCAGGCCGCCGAACACCACCACCACCACGCCGGAGACGAGCGGCATGATCGGCAGGCGCCGCACCCAGACGTAGTGGACCGCGAGCGCCACCAGGGTCGCGGCGATGAACAGCCCGGTCGCCACGAACAGGCGCTGGTCGGCGGGAAAGCCGAATCGGTCGGCATAGGCGTTGCCGAAGAAGAACACCCCGAGAGGGCCGAGCTCCAGGGCGAGCTTGGCGAGGGGCGGCAGATGGGTCTGTGGCGGAACGGCTTCGATCTGCATGGGGCGGGGGGACGCTCCTCTCTCAATGCGCCGGCGGGGCCGCGTCTCACCCAGGTGGGACCGCGCCGACGCACGCGCAACGGGAGGCGAGGCCATAAACCGGCGCGGCCGGTCCATCCATCCCCCGAGCGCGCTCGCTCCGTCAGCGCGCCTCCGTCTCCGGGCGAAGCGCGGCGGTGCGGCGGCGCTCGCAGGCGATCTTGAGGTAGGTCTCGCGCCCGCGCAGGAAGCCGCTCTGCGCCGCCAGGGTCTCGCCCTGCATCAGGCAGGTGACCGGCGTCGGAGCCGGGGCGACCGCCACGTCGAGCGCCGTCTCGCGGGAGCAATCCGGCGCCGCCAGGGTGCTGGCGCAGACCAGGGCGACGGTGAGAAAATCCGCCATGCTACCTCCAACGGCCGCTCGCGCTTGCGGATCGGGCGCAGATCCGGGCCGGACAGACACTCGCGCCATCTCGGGCGGAGCGATTCGCGTGCCAGGACTGGACCAAGGTCGAAAGCTGCGACCTGATGTTGCAGTGCAGCAACGACGGCGCACGATCCAGCCGGGTCCCGGGTTTGATCCCCCGTGCGTGATGAGGCGTGCCGAGGGTCGTTCGGCAAAGGGTCGGGCCGCCGTGCCGGGCATTTCGATACCTTCCGCGCCATTCCGGAACTTCTTGAAGAATTAATTTCATTCTACAGCGATGCGCCCGCGGCGATCACCATCGATCTGCTGACGCCCGCCAACAACACGGGGGATGCGAAGGGCGATACGTTCACGAGCATCGAGCGTTTCGATCTGTCCCAGTATGACGATCGCTTCGTGGGCGCGTCGGCCGGCGAGTTCATCTATGGGAACGCTGGCAATGATACATTGCTGGGTGGGGACGGGCTGATTGGCTGATTGGGGGCGCGGGGGCAGACGTTCTGATCGGTGGGGGCGGTTATGACACGGCGAGCGACTTCTCGGCGAGCGCAGCCGTGATCGTCGACCGGACCTCTGCGACCGGCAGCAGCGGCGATGCGGCCGGGGACACGTTCGAGACGATCGAGGCCTTCCAGCTGATGGAGTTCGACGACGACCGGTTCGTCGGCAGCGACGATGCCGAAACGGTCTATGGCGGCGGTGGCAACGACACGTTGATCGGGAATGGCGGCGACGACGTTCTGAACGGCGAGGAGCAGGACGATATCTTGACCGTCGGCGCGGGCGCCGACACGTTTGCCTTCTCCGGATGGGAATTCGGCAAGGACATCGTGACCGCTTTCCGGAGCGGCGATCTCATCGTGTTCTCGACCCCGGCGTTCTCGGACCTCTCCGCCGTCCAGGCCCATCTCTCGCAGGTCGGAGCCGACGCCGTGATCACCCTCGACGCCGACGACACGGCCACGTTCCAGGACGTCGTCGCCGCGAGCCTGAAAGCCGCGGATCTCCACTTCGTCTGAGGGGTTTACGGGTGGCTTCCGCGAGCGGAAAGCAGCCTTTGCGTCTCCCTCTCCCTTCACCAGAGGGATTCAGCCTCCGGGTCGGTGGCGCGGCCGATTGGCATCGGCCGCCGTTCGGCGGCCCGGTGGCCGAACCATCGACCCGCGGGCCCGGCGGACGCGGCGGATTTTGCGCCTTGACGCCGGCACGCCCAGTGGGTCTAAAGACCCGCCCGCCACGCATGTCCCGTGTTTGCGTCTCAAGGGCTTGCGGGCTCTCGCCGGTGTAGCACAGCGGTAGTGCAGCGGTTTTGTAAACCGAAGGTCGGGGGTTCGATCCCCTCCGCCGGCACCATCTAAACCACTGGAAAATCGAAAGAATAGGGTTCGCCAGAGCTGCCTCTACAGGCACTTGGGACCCTATCGCGTCGGCACGATGCGGCACATTCTGTTCCGCGGACGTTCCCTCTCCCTTTGGGGGGAGGCAAGCCGGCCCCGGAACTCAAATCCGGGGTCCGCACAAATCGCGGCACAGCATGACACCCATCCCCCACACCGTCCTCGAATGGTCCCGAGGCCTCGCCAGCCTGTCGCCGGGCGTCGTCCCGTGCCGCGGCCTGCGCGACGAGGAATGGCGCGAGACGCACCGGTGCTGCCAGGAGTTCGTCGAGCGATGGGGCAGGCAGGCGCACGCGGCCGGGTGGGACACGCTGCGGCTATTCGGTGTCGGGCCTCAGGTGATCGGCGGTCCGGTGGTCGAGGCCGAGCGGGTGCGGCTGTCGGGCGTGTTCGCCGCGTCACTCGGCGCCGATTGCGCCTGGGACGAGGCCGGGCGCTTCGCCTGGATCGCCGCACAGTCCATGGACGAGAAAGCCCCGCTCGGCAGCTGCCGGCGGGGCTGATGAGGTCTGGTTAGAAGACTAGTGCACGGACGCCGACATTCGCACCAGGCCCTCGCATTCTAACATTCTGTGACAGCTACAGACATTCCGGCGTGAGGTGCACCTTTTGAAGACTTCAGTGCACCAGGGCTCAAACCGAATCGGCTCAAGCTTGCGAGAGCTATTAAGGGCCGCGAGCTGATTAATCGCTGACCCGCACCCGGGCCCTCAGCTATGCACCCAAGTTGACCATTGACCTGGCCTAAACCATCCTTTTGAAGCAGGCGCCGCCCGACTGAACGCTCGCTGTCAACGTAGAGTAAAATCCGAACTCCGAGTCTACTCATAGAATTACCTAAGGCGATGATCGCGGTCATATCGAACGCGGTCTTGTTGCCGAGACGCAACACTCGGACGCGCCTTCGCATGCTACGAGCATATCATCGACAAAGGTCGGGATCTTCCGGACATGAACGAACACGTCTTCGCTTCCCACGTTCAGACAGCGGTTCCATAAGCTCCGGTTCCCGAATTTGCTGAGCCGATCCGGTTGGTGATTTGGGACCTGGACGAGACCTTCTGGCGTGGCACCCTGACAGAGGGTGGGATCGCTTACGTCGACGACCACCACAATCTCGTGATCGATCTCGCGAAGCGAGGCATCATGAGTTCGATCTGCTCAAAGAACGATCACGCGGCGATCGAGACTGTCTTGAAGGAGCGGGGACTCTGGGATTATTTCATCTTTCCGTCGATTGATTGGACACCGAAGGCGGCCCGGATCGCCGCCCAGATCGCCGACGTTGGCTTGCGTCCGCCAACCGTCCTTTTCATCGACGACAATCCCCAGAACCGGCACCAAGCTGCCTCCCATGTGCCGGGCCTGAACATCGCCGATCCCTCAATCATCCCGCACTTGTTAGCGCACTCCCAATTGCAGGGAAAAGACGACGCTGATCTCTCTCGATTGTTACAATACAAGAATTTGGAGCAGAAGAAGAGCGCCCAAATCAGCGCTGGTGGCGATCATATCGAATTTCTTCGGAATTCGGACGTTCGGGTATATATCGAGCATGATGTGGAAAAGCACATCGACCGTGTCGTTGAGTTGATAAATCGAACTAATCAGCTCAATTTTACCAAGAAGCGTTTGCCGGAGGACCCAGAGCAGGCGCGAAGCGAGCTGTTGACGTTCCTGCGCCATCCAGCCAACACCGTTGGCCTTGTGCGGGTTGTTGACAAGTTCGGGGATTATGGCTTCGTCGGCTTCTACGCGATGTCGCATGTGAGCTGGCAATTTACCCTCTCTCATTTTTGCTTTTCTTGCCGAACAATAAATATGTATATTGAGCATTTCATCTATGATTTCTTAGGCCGACCTGCCCTCGATATTGTCGGAGATGTCATTTCTGACGTGAAGAGTAGCGATGTTGAGCCAGATTGGATTCGCGCTATACCGTCCGCCGAGCTGGAAGCACCTAGCGTAGGATCTGGCCGACAAATCAGCGATATGTATGTCCGCGGCGCGTGCGATCTGACCACGCTGATGCACTACTTTACTCTGCATTGTTCAAACATTACTCTGGAGATGAATATTATCAAAAATTGGCAAGTTCTGCGCCTAGATCATAGTTCCTTCCTGATGCACTCGCTCCATGGACTTACTGCACGGCAGCTCAAAGCTGCGGAGTCGCTCGGCTATGATCATAGTGATTTCGTGACGAAGTTCCCAACCTCCAGCTTCCCTGAGCTGATGCTCCTTAGTTTTTGGGCAGACGCCGATATACCGCTTTATCGACACCGTGAGAGCGGGCTTGAACTCCCATACTGGCTCGTGGGTGCGCAGAAGGAGGATCTTCGAATCGATGCCGATCTGGTCGCCCGCATAGCCGACCAGCCCTGCCATCACGAACGTCTCGGCCGGCTTCGCGAAGAGTGGGATTATCGATACGGACTTGGCCATGATGAAATGGTAGCGCGCTATCGCGAGATCCTCAGCCGGATCCCATCATCGACTCGCGTCTTCATGACCCTGGCCAATACCAAGCACCCCCCTTACTTTGAGCCGCCGGAGGGCACCACCTCCGCCGATTGGATCGTCAAGGATCATGTGCTCTACAATGCTGCGATCAATGAAGCGGTTCAAGGCTTCGATAACGTTAGGCTCGTTGATTTCGACAATTATGTCACCCAGCGCGGCGACGCCATCGATATGAATCACCTCCGCAGAGATCTATATTTCAAAATTTATCAGGAAATAATTGACCGGCTTTGAGCGGTCCATGGGTAGGTGATTCCTTAGCACAGGGCGCGACGTTCCGTCGGCCCTGTGCTCTTGATCCGTCAGCGTGCATCCTGTGCTAGTACAATGATTCCCGCTGAACGTACAATGCTCGTCGGGATTTCCCTCGCGCTTACAAGTTCTTATCGAGCGAGGCCGTGGTGCGCTCGTCGGCGTCTGTGCATCTAAGCGGCGCGGCTCTGCGCATCGTGGCAGATGATGAGATGGGCGAACTGTAGAGCGTCGCGATCCTGGGCCAGTTCGGGGAGGTGCCGGAGGACTTCGCCGAGCAGGTGAGCGGCGGGTGATGGACCTGGAAACGAAAAACCCGACGCGGTCGTGAACCGGGCGGGTGAGTAGCCCAAACGAGGGCAGTGCAACCCTGCTGTGCTGCTGTCTGCTCCACCGCCTCAAAGAGCGCATGGGGCAAGGCGCGTTATGTTCAGGGGGGCGGCACGGCGAAGGCGCCGACCCGAGGATGATCGGGGTGCGTGGGCTGCTGAGCCTGTCATCGGCCAGGAAAACGCCCGCCCGGGCCATCCCTCGGCGGGCTGAAGCGTGGCGACGAACCCCTTTTCAGTTCAGAAAGCGCGGCACCACGAAGCGGATGCCGAGAAGACCGATCAGCGCCAGCGTGCCGCTGGCTATAAGGACATACGTGATATCTGCATCCGCGCCGTAATTTGGGTAGAAGCCAGAACGGCAAACCTTCACGATGTGCATGAGCGGGTTCCACTGCACGTACTCGTAAATCACTGCCGGCATCGCCTCAGTCACGAATATCGCACCGCTGGTGAAATACATGAGGAGAACGGGCACAATGGTGCCAATCTGCCATGGCGGAAATAGTTGCGAGAGGAAAACGTTTGTAAACCCCATTCCCAATGCAAAGAATAGTGAAAGCACCATACTCTGACAGAAAACGAATGGATCTCTGGGAATAACATGAGCGCCACAGCATGCAGCAATCAAAAATACCATGAAGATACTAAGGCTGCTGGTGCATACCTCGACGAGAGCGCGCGAAATAACAACATCGAAAAATTTGACCTGAGGAAAATAAATAAGTTGTTTATTTTGCAATGGCCCCTCCATCATTTTTCGAGACATGTAGTTCATGATGATGTAGGGCGACAGGCCTGAGACTGCGAACAGCACGATGCTATCGCCGATCGGCGTCGGCATGTGCCGGACGGCGTAGATGGCGGTGATGACGAGGATGTGGGCGCAAGGCCAGCCGACGGCGATGCCGTAGCCCCACATCGTGCCGCCAAACCGGGTGCGGATGTCGCGCAGCATGAGGGCGCCGAGAACGTCCAGCTGAACCTCAAGCGCTGATTTGTGCTGATACGCCATTCGCCTTACCTTCTGGCTCGTCTGCAACGCCCCGTATGATGAGATTGCGGCTGACGGGTGGCACGCGTGGCTGCGCGTGAGGGGGCAGGACGCCCCGTGGCCGGATTAGCGCCGAAGGCGAAAAGGGCCCGCCACGGCGTGCGTCGGGCGGGCCAGCTCTCGGTCGTGCCCTTGATGAGGGCGCCCGCCCAATGCCACATCATGCGGTGCTCCGCCACCCGAGGCGCGTCCCGTGAACGGGCGTGACTTTTTTGACGGGCCTGCTATTGCCGCCCCGGCATGTCGACGCTCAATGATTCACTCCGACAGCAGGCAAACGATTGATGGCACGGCCTCAAAAATCAATGAGTTTTGCGTAATTGGAAGTAATACCAAAGGTCGTTGAAAACGACCTTTGGTTCCGTTCTCGAATTTTCGCCAAGCCTCTGGCTTGGCGTCGACAATTCGGGATGGATCAACGGCCTCGTCGATCCCGGGCCTGCCCGGGATCGAATCGATGCGTCAGCATCTTAGGCCGTTGGTATAAGCCTCTGCATGATTGCGGCGTGATCCACCCGAATGGCGGAGCAGCCACGGAAGTTGTTGCCGTATGGATTTTTGAGCCGGGCGAGATCGCGCCCGGGTTTTATACTCTCAGCGGAGAGGTGAGCCCCTGCCACGCCGAATGGGCGGGTGGCGGAACGGTTTCGCTTCACGTGTCGGAGGGCAGCAACGGCGGCGATGTGACCGTCGAGGTGAAGCCGGCGCGGCTGACGCGCTTCTCCGTCAACTTTTCCTCGCACGGCGGGCCGGTTCGACTCATCGCCTCATACAAGATCGCATGTCCCGGCATGTTCGAGGGCTCCGGCATCCGGACCACCCACATCCCGCCTTCGCGGGCGTAGGTGACTCCGCTGAGGCGCAGGTCGCTGTCCACCGCCACACGGCCGCGCATCAGCTCGACCATGTTGGCCGCAGCCCGCTCGCTCACGTTGCCGGCCCGCAGCTCCAGCCTTCGGCGTACTTCACCACCTACCCGGCGAGGCGCTCGATACCGACGATGTCCGCGACGGTGTCGATCAGGCACAGGCCCGATAGCACGCCGCGGCTGGTGCTGAAGTCCCGGGCGGCGCCGGTCAGGCTCAAGGCGGCGTAGCCCTGGGTGAGCCCGCCGGCTTCAGCAGGAGATGGGGCACATGAGCATCAAAGTGACCGAGCTCTACCTGCCCTTCCTGACCCCCGAGGAGCAGGCGCGGGCCAAGGACATGCCCGCGCAAACACGGCGAAGGTGCATCGGCTTCCCGGCTTGACCGGGGCATAAAGCATTGCTACGGCTGCGGAATAGATGCGAGCCGCGGTTGTGGTCCATTGGTTTCGTAAACCGAAGGTCGGGGGTTCGATCCCCTCCGCCGGCACCGGTCATCCCGGATCGGCTCCCGGACGGACCGGCCTTGGCCGAGCTCCGATGGCATCCCTGCTCCGCTCCGTCCTTCCGCTCGTCATCGCCCTGCTCGCCGGCCGCGCCGAGGCCGCCGACGAGGCCGGCCCGCATCGCCGGCCGGTGGCGGCGGTGGCCGACCGGAGCCTGACGGTGGCGCCGGGGGCGAACCTTCGGCTCTTCGCCTCCGCCGACCTGGACGTGCCCCACCCGGAGGTGACCCGGGCGGTGATCGTGCTGCACGGTCGCCTGCGCGACGCCGACGTCTACTACGCCTCGGCGCTCGCCGCCCGCGAGGCGGCAGGCGCGGCGGGGGCCGGGGCGCTCCTCGTGGTGCCGCAATTCCTCAGCCAGGTCGATTGGGCCGGCCACGCCCTGCCGGCGGACGTGCTGCACTGGACCCTCGAGGGCTGGCAGGGCGGGGACGACGCGCTCGGGCCGCAACCCTTGAGCTCCTTCGACGCGCTCGACGCGATCCTGGCGCGGCTCGGCGACCGGGCGCGCTTCCCGAACCTGGCGCGCATCGTCGTCGCGGGGCATTCCGGCGGCGGGCAGGTGGCGCAGCGCTACGCCGTCCTGTCCCGGGCCGGCGACGCCCTGGCGCAGCGGGGCGTCGCCGTGAGCTATGTCGTCGCCAATCCGAGCAGCTACGCCTATTTCACGCCCGACCGGCCCGGCCCGACCACGGGTTGCCCCGGCTATGACCACTGGAAATACGGGATGCGCGACCTGCCGCGCTACGCGGCAGGCGCCGCGCCGGCGGCCCTGGAGGCGGCCTACGTCGCGCGGCCGGTGACCTACCTGCTCGGCGCCCGGGACATCGACCCGGATCACCGCGCCCTGGACAAGAGCTGCATGGCCGAGGCGCAGGGGCCCTTCCGCCTCGCCCGCGGCCAAGCCTACCGGGCGGCCCTGAAGGCCCGGCATCCCGACCTGCGCCAGCCCCTGCACGTGGTGCCGGGCGTCGGCCACGACGGCGGGCGGATGCTCGGTTCGGCCTGCGGCCTCGCCGCCCTGTTCGATGCGCCGGGCTGCGGCGACGCCGGCCCAGTCCCTGCGAGCAAGGGCGCGAGCACGAGGTAAACCAGCAGCATGACCGCACGTCCCAAGGTCGCCTTCATCGGCACCGGCGGCACCCTCTCGTCGGTGGGCCGCGACCGTCTCGACATCCTCGACTACACCGCCACCGGCGAGCGCCTGGAGGCGGAGGAGATCCTGGCGCGGGTGCCGGAGGCCGCCGCCGTCGCCGAGGTGGTGCCGGTGCGCTACCGGGCGGTGACGAGCCCGGGCATCGGCTTCTCCGACTGGAAGGCCCTGGTGCTGCTCTGCGAGCGGCTGGTGGCGGAGCATCCGGACCTCGCCGGCATCGTGATCGGGCACGGCACCGCCACCCTGGAGGAGACCGCCTACGCGCTCGGCCTCACGCTCACCGTCGACGTGCCGGTGGTGCTGGTGGGCTCGCAGCGGCCGATCAGCGCCCTGTCGAGCGATGCCGATCTCAACCTCGTCGCCGCCCTGCGCACGGCGGCGGCGCCGGCCTCCCGGGGACGCGGCGTGCTGGTCGTGCTCAACGACGAGATCCAGGCCGCCCGCGAGGTGACCAAGACCTCGGTGGCCCGGCTCCAGACCTTCCGGACGCCGGATTTCGGCGTGTTGGGCCAGGTCGACGGGCCGCATCTGCGCTATTACCGCCGGAGCGAGCGGCGCCACGCCCCCGGCACGCCGTTCGACATCCGCGGCCTCGATGCCCTGCCGCGGGTCGACATCTCCTATTCCTACGCCGATGCGGACGGCACGGCGGTGCGGGCCTTCGCGGCGGCGGGCGCGCAGGGCCTCGTCTCGGCCGGGCTCGCCCCCGGCATGACCCCGCCGGCGGAGGCCGAGGCCCTCGGCGCCGCCGTGGCCGCCGGCATCGCCGTGGTGCAATCGACCCGGGCCGGCAGCGGCGTGGTGCCGGAGACGAAGCGGCTCGCCGAGCTCGGCATCCTCAGCGCCGACAACCTGACGCCGCAGAAGGCCCGCATCCTGCTGGCGCTGGCCCTCACGGTGACCCGCGACCCGGTGGTCCTGCGGGAGATCTTCGCGACTTACTGAGGCATGAGCCGAGGCACCGGCGCGCCGATCCAACGGCTTGATCCGCCGGGAGATTGCCAGGCGAGCGGGCGCTGCTCTAGGGTCTTGACGCTAGGCCCGACGACTGCCCCCGCGGGTCGGGCCGGCGGCAGGTCGGGCCGGCGCAGTCTGAACACCTCCGTCAGCGCCCGACCTGCACGAGGGGGAGTGAACTCCCCGGGAGAGACGACGCCCGATGGTGCGCCTGAACGAGATCCGGGCCGGCGAGATCGCGGTGGTGCCGCCCGCGCCCGACGATGCCGGCCTCGTCTTCATCGGCCGCATCCGCACCCCCTGGACCGACCGCCTCGTCTGCCCGCGCCAGGGCCGGCCCGACGGGCCGGCCTGCCGGATCGAGGTGTTTCCCCCCTGGCGCGAGGCCCTCGACGGCGTCGCCCTCTACGCCCGCCTGGAGGTGCTGTACTGGCTCGACCGCTCGCGGCGCGACCTGGTGCGCCAGAGCCCCGCCAACGACGGCACCACCCGGGGCACCTTCTCGCTGCGCTCGCCGGTGCGGCCGAACCCGATCGGCACCAGCATCGTCCATCTGATCGGGGTCCAGGACGGCGTACTGCACGTCCGGGGCCTCGATTGCCTCGACGGCACGCCGCTCCTCGATATCAAGCCCGACCGCACCCTGTTCACGCCCCTGGCACCGCCGCAGGCCGGCGACGCGGAGACCGGCGAAGCGTGAGGGCCCCCGCCGCTCTGCTCCTCGTCCTCGCGCTCGTCGGGACGCCGGCCCGGGCCGAGGACGATCAGGCCGTGCCGCCCCTGGCCGTGCAGGAGGTCGCGCCCGGAATCTTCGTCTATGCCGCGCCCTACGCGCTGGCCGGGCGGGACAATGACGGCGCCATCGCCAATGTCGGCTTCGTGATCGGGCGCGAGGCGGTGGCGGTGATCGATACCGGCGGCAGCCTGAGGGCGGGGCAGCGCCTGCGCGCGGCGCTCCGGCAGCGCACCGCCCTGCCGGTGCGCTACGTGATCAACACCCACGTCCATCCCGACCACCTGCTCGGCAACGCCGCCTTCGCGGAGGCGGGCACGATCGTCGTCGGCCACCACGCCCTGCCGGAGGCCCTGGCCGCGCGGGCGGACGGCTATCTGCGGGCCAATGCCGATCTCGTCGGCCCCGGCTTTGCCGGTACCCGGATCGTGCCGCCGACCCTGCTGGTCTCGACACGTCTCGACCTCGACCTCGGCGGCCGGGTCCTGCACCTCGAAGCCTGGCCGACCGCCCACACCAACAGCGACCTGACCGTGCGGGACGCGGTCACCGACACCTGGTTCCTCGGCGACCTGCTCTTCGTCGGCCACGTGCCGGCCCTCGACGGGCGGCTCACCGGCTGGATCGCGACCCTGCGTTCCCTGCGGGCGCGGCCTGCCGCCCGGGTGGTGCCGGGCCACGGCCCCGCCGCCGTCCCGTGGCCCGCCGCCGCCGGACCGATCGACCGCTACCTCGCGGTCGTCGAGGCGCAGGTGCGGACGATGGTGCGGGACGGAACGCCGATCGGCGAGGCGGGCCGCGCCGCGCAGGGCGAGGCGAGCGAATGGGCCTTGTTCGACGAGTTCAACGCCCGCAACGCCACCACCGCCTACCAGGAATTGGAATGGGAATAATCGACGACTTACGGTTAGGTCTCCCGGCAAGGCTATCTCGTTCGTCGACCAACAAGATCGATCACGTCCGATTGATGTTGCAGAGCACAATGTTCATGCTGCATAGCAGCATTCAAGGCGGTGTATACCTTAGTTATGGATTTCGGGGTCGGTCAGGGGCGCCCTGCCGCAGGCAGGTATGTTGACGGCGTCCCAATTTCTCTTAGAGTTCCTTCAAGCTTCGGTTTCAACGGTACCGCCAGGGGAAGGCGGTGTTCGGTTCGCAGACACGGCAAGGCCCGCCCGGGCACCTATCACGCCAGTCCCGCTGGCGGCCGGTTGTGACACGCTGCCGAGGCCAACGACATCCCCAAAACGCAAACAACAGGAACGGCTTGATGCGCCCCGCCTTGGGGCGCGCAGCGGAATGCACCTGTCGGAGGAATCCATGAGAGCGGTCCATCTCCTTGCGGTGAGCGCGGGCATCCTCGGTGCCGTCCCGGCGCTGGCCAACGAAGACGTGCTGAAGCGTTCGGCCAACCCGGCCGAGCAGGTCCTGCAGACGCTCGACTACGCCAACACGCGCTATTCCAAGCTCGACCAGATCAACACCGGCAACGTCAACAAGCTGCAGGTGGCCTGGACCTTCTCGACCGGCGTGCTGCGCGGCCACGAGGGCTCGCCGCTGGTCGTCGGCGACGTGATGTATGTCCACACGCCGTTCCCGAACATCGTCTACGCGCTCGACCTCAACCAGGAGGGCAAGATCCTCTGGAAGTACGAGCCGAAGCAGGACCCCAACGTCATCCCGGTGATGTGCTGCGACACGGTGAACCGTGGCCTGGCCTATGCCGACGGCGCGATCTTCCTGCACCAGGCCGACACCACCATCGTCTCGCTCGATGCCAAGACCGGCAAGGTGAACTGGTCGGTGCAGAACGGCGATCCGAAGATCGGCGAGACCAACACCGCCACCGTGATGCCGGTGAAGGACAAGCTGATCGTCGGCATCTCGGGCGCCGAGTACGGCATCCGCGGCCACATCACCGCCTACGACCTCAAGACCGGCAAGCAGGCCTGGCGCGCCTACAATGTCGGCCCTGACGCCGAGATGAAGATCGACCCCGAGAAGACCACCGAGCTCGGCAAGCCGGTCGGCAAGGACTCGTCGATCAAGACCTGGGAAGGCGACCAGTGGAAGACCGGCGGCGCCTCGACCTGGGGCTGGTATTCCTACGACCCGAAGCTGAACCTGGTCTATTACGGCACCGGCAACCCCTCGACCTGGAACCCGAAGCAGCGCCCGGGCGACAACAAGTGGTCGATGACGATCTTCGCCCGTGACGCCGATACCGGCGTGGCGAAGTGGGTCTACCAGATGACCCCCCACGACGAGTGGGACTATGACGGCATCAACGAGATGATCCTCACGGATCAGAAGGTCGGCGACAAGGAGCGTCCGCTCCTGACCCACTTCGACCGCAACGGCTTCGGCTACACCCTGGATCGCGCCACCGGAGAGCTGCTCGTCGCCGAGAAGTACGATCCGGCGGTGAACTGGGCCACCAAGGTCGACCAGGACAAGTCCTCGAAGACCTACGGCCGTCCGCTCGTCGTCGCCAAGTACTCGACCGACCAGAACGGCGAGGATACCAACTCGAAGGGCATCTGCCCGGCGGCGCTCGGCTCCAAGGACCAGCAGCCGGCGGCCTACTCGCCCAAGACCAACCTGTTCTACGTGCCGACCAACCACGTCTGCATGGACTATGAGCCGTTCCGGGTGAGCTACACCCCGGGCCAGCCCTATGTCGGTGCGACCCTGTCGATGTATCCGGCGCCCAACAGCCACGGCGGCATGGGCAACTTCATCGCCTGGGACAACGTGGCCGGCAAGATCAAGTGGTCGGTGCCGGAGCAGTTCTCGGTGTGGTCGGGCGCTCTCGCCACCGCCGGCGACGTGGTGTTCTACGGCACGCTGGAGGGTTACCTGAAGGCGGTCGATTCCAAGACCGGCAAGGAGCTCTACAAGTTCAAGACCCCGTCGGGCATCATCGGCAACGTGATGACCTACCAGCACAAGGGCAAGCAGCAGATCGCCGTCCTCTCGGGCGTCGGCGGCTGGGCGGGCATCGGTCTTGCGGCCGGTCTCACCGACCCGAATGCCGGCCTCGGCGCGGTCGGCGGCTACGCCGCCCTGTCGAGCTACACCAATCTCGGTGGCCAGCTGACCGTCTTCACCCTGCCGAACTGACCCTCGGGTAGGACGGCTGCGACCAAAGCATCTCAGACCTAAGTCCGGGCC
>JAEWKL010000061.1 GCA_023386115.1 Pseudomonadota bacterium | reverse complement strand
GGCCCGGAGATCGTCCGGGCCGGCGGGCGGGCGCGGGTGTTCGCGCCGCTCACTTGGTGTAGGCGATGCGATAGATCGCACCGGCCCAGTCGTCGGCGACGAGGAGCGCGCCGTCGGGTGCGACCAGGATGTCGGCCGGTCGGCCGGTATAGTCGCGGTCGCCCTTGAGCCAGCCCGAGGCGAAGGTCTCCATCTTGGCGTTCTTGCCATCCGGATCGACGATCACCCGCTCGATGCGGCCACCCTGGTACTTGTGCCGGTTCCAGGAGCCGTGCTCGGCGATGAAGATGTTGTTCTTGTACTCGGCCGGGAAGGACGAGCCGGTGTAGAACTTCATGCCGAGCGGCGCCACGTGCGCCCCGAGCTTCGCCACCGGCGGGGTGAACTCGGCGCAGGTGCGGCCTTGGGCGAATTTCGGGTCCGGCATGTCGCCCTGGTGGCAATACGGATAACCGAAATGCTCGACGACCTTCGAGATCATGTTGAGCTTGTCGCTCGGGATGTCGTCGCTCATCCAGTCGCGGGCGTTCTCGGTGAACCAGTAGCGGCCGGTGCGCGGATCGATGTCGCCGCCGACGCTGTTGCGCACGCCGAGCGCGACGATCTCCGCCGCCCCGGTCTTCAGGTCGACGCGGCGCACCTGCGACACGCTGCTCGGCGGGTTGCCGATGTTGAAGGGCGGGCCGAGCGGCACGTAGACCCAGCCGTCCTTGTCGAAGGTCAGGTATTTCCAGCCATGCGCCACGTAGGACGGCATGTCGTCGTAGACGACGACCGGCTCCGGCGGCTTGTCGAGATTGGCCTCGATGTTGTCGTAGCGATAGATCTTGTCGATCGCTACGACGTAGAGCGCACCATCGCGGAAGGCGAGGCCGGTGGGCATGTTGAGGCCCTTGAGGATCGTCTTGACGACCTTCTTACCCCCCTGGTCGACGATGGCGTAGACGTTGGTCGCGCCGAACGAGCCGACGAACAGCGTGCCCTTGTCACCGAACGCCATCTGCCGCGCCTCGGGCACGCCGCTGGCATAGACGCTGATCGTGAAGCCCGGCGGCAGCTTCACCGACTTCAGGTTCTCCGCCAATTCGTCGTCCGATGCCGGCAGGGCCGGGTTGGCGGGCGGGGCCAGGCCCTTCTGCGCCGAGGTCTCGTCGCCGAGGAACCAATCCGGCGGCGGGTTCTTCCAGAATGCCTTGCCGCTCGAATCGTATTGCTTGAGGCCTTGCGCACCGGCGGTCCCGGTGAGCAGCCCGGCCGCCGCGAGGGCGCCGGCCATGAAGCGGGCGCCACGCGCGACCCGCGGGCGCAATCCCTTGCTCGCCGTCATCCTGCTTCCTCCCCTGAGGTCGTCTTCGCCCTTATGGGCTGTTCGTCGCGTCGCCGATCCGCGGGCTCTCGTCCGTCGGGCGTCGGTTCGCACAAGGTCGAGTTGGACACGACCCTCTGTCAAGCACAAGGCCACGATCGCGTGAGGGGGAGGCGGATCGCAGGGCAGGCACCCACACCCCATTCCGGGCCCGGAACGGGCCTGCACGATGGGAGCGAAGCGGAAAGAGATCCGGGAGAGCAAGAAATGACTTCCACCCTGTCATCCCGGGGCCGCGCAGCGGAACCCGGGATCCGGAACCGCCGACGGTTCAAGATGACGCTGGATCGCGATCCGCCCGTCCCGGCTCCCTCAGCGGAGTTCGGCCTCAGCGCAGCAGGCTCGACATCGCCGACAGGCCGTTGATCATCCGCACTGCAGTCGCGACGCTGTCGGCCGCGAAGGTGAAGGCGCTGCCGTCGAGGCGGTGCAGGTTCGGCCATTGGCAGAACAGGTCGGCGAGAGCGGGTGTCTGGGCGCGGATCGTCACGGTGAGTGGCGCCGGAATCCGGAGCGGCGGGGGGAGCGGCCGGGTCAGGGCGGCCGCGACGCCGGCCCGGATCGCCGCGCAGGACGCCTCCGGCGCGAGGCTGATGCCGCTGTGGCAGCCGGTCGCCCGCTTGGTCTCGACGAAGAGCGTGCCGGGGAAGAGCGCCCGGTTCTCGGCGATGAACACGTCGTCGCCGCTCGCCATCGCGACCGGCACGCCGAACTCGCCGGCGAGCGCGCCGTAGAGTCCGGCCTCGCCGAGTTCCTGGCCGTTGATCGCGATCGACGCGAAGGCGAAGCCGTTGATCGTGTGGGCGAGGATGCCCCGGCCGTGGGCACGGGAATGGTAGCCAACGAGGCAGACCGCCGCGACCCCGAGATCCACTCCCGCCATCATCCCGAGGGGACGCGGCTTGCCCTGGATTGCCTTAGCCCGGGGATCGAGGAGGTCCGCCGGCATGTTGCGAAAATCGCCGTGCGAATCGTTGACCCAGACCTCGTCCGCCCCGGCCGCGAAGGCGCCGGCGATGGCCGAGTTGGCCTCCTGCACCATCCAGAGCCGCGCCCGCTCGTAATCGGCTGCGCCCCGGCGGGTCTGGTCGGGGTGCACGATTCCGGCGACGCCCTCGATGTCGGTGGAGATCAGGATTTTCACGGCGATCCCGGCGAGGGGAGGGCGGCCCAATCGGGCAGGATTTCGGTGAGGGCCTTTCGGACATGGCCGTTGCGCCCGGTCACCGTCTCGGCGCGCCACAGCGCGTGGAGGATCGCCTGCTCGATCCCGTCGGCGACCGCCTCGAACAGCGGGTCGAGATGGGCCTCGTGCAGCATCGCGACCGCCGGCATCGGGGCGCCCGGATCCTGCGGCAGGGTGTAGGCAGTCGAGAAGGCGAGGGCGATGTCGCCGCTGCCATGGCCGAAGACCGAGCCGGTGCGGGCAAGGCCCGCTCCCGCCCGGAGCGCGAGGCGCCGGAGCTGGCGCGCGTCGAGGGGCGCGTCGGTGGCGGCGATCAGGATGATCGAGCCCTTCTCCGGCTTCGCGACTGCCGGCGAAGCCTCCAGCCGTTCGGCGAGGACGGGCCCGAGCGCCCGGCCGCCGACGCGCAGCTGCGAGGGACGGCCGAAATTCGCCAGCACCAGGGTGCCGATCGTGACCGCCCGCCCGCCCGCCTCGACCTGGCGCGAGGCGGTGCCGATGCCGCCCTTCACCCCGAAGCACGACATGCCGCGCCCCGCGCCGACGGCGCCCTCGGCCACCGCCACGTCGGCGGAATCATGCGCCTGACGGTAATGCGCCTCGGCCACGACCATCCGGGCCATGTCGTTGAGGTGGCCGTCGTTGCACTCGAAGACGAGCGGGTTCACGGTCGGCAATTCGCGGCCGATGCCGGGATTGACCGCCAGCGCCGCCCGGATCTGCGCCGCCGCCACCGCCGGCACCCCGAAGGTGTTGGTGAGCGCGACCGGCGTCTCGAGGACGCCGAGCTCGTCGAGCTGCATCAGGCCGATCGACTTGCCGAAGCCGTTCAGCACCGCGGCGGCTGCCGGCACGCGGTCGTGGTAGAGGTCGCCGGCATGGGGACGGATCACCGTCACGCCGGTCTGGATCGCGCCCTCGGCCAGGGTGCAGTGGCCGACGGTGACGCCGGGCACGTCGGTGATCGCGTCGCGCGGGCCGCTCGGCACGAGGCCGACGCGTGGAGGGAGGTTGTTCATGCGCGGTCGAGCTTGGGATCGAGGGCGTCGCGCAAGCCATCGCCGAGGAGGTTGAAGGCGAGCACGGTCAGGAAGATCGCGAGGCTCGGGAAGATCGCGACATGGGGCGAGGAGACCATGTCGGCGCGCGCGTCGTTCAGCATCGCGCCCCATTCGGGCGTCGGCGGCTGCGCGCCCATGCCGAGGAAGGACAGGCTCGCCGCGGTGATGATCGAGGTGCCGAGCCGCATCGTGAAGTAGACGACGATCGACGAGACCGTGCCGGGCAGGATGTGGCGGGTGAGGATTGTGCGGTCGGAGGCGCCGATGCTGCGAGCCGCCTCGACATAGGTGGCGCGCTTGAGCACGAGGGTGTTGCCGCGAACGAGCCGCGCGAAGGCCGGCACGCTGAAGACCGACACCGCCACCACGACGTTGACGAGGCTGCTGCCGAGGATCGCGACGACGCCGAGCGCCAGCAGGATGCCCGGGAAGGCGAACAGCACGTCGGACAGGCGCATCACGATGCGGTCCCACCAGCCCTCGTAATAGCCGGCGAGCAGGCCCAGCACCGTGCCGACGAGCCCGCCGATCGCGACGGACAGGAAGCCCGTGGCGAGGGAGATCCGCCCGCCGAGCAGGATGCGGCTCAGGATGTCGCGTCCAAGGGGATCGACGCCGAGCCAGTGGGCCCATGACGGGCCCTCGTTGATCCGGTCGTAGTCGAAGAAATTCTCGGCGTCGTAGGGAGCGATCCAGGGGGCGAAGAGGGCGGCCGCCACGAGCACCGCTACGAAGGCCAGCGCCAGGACGGCGACGTGCTGGCGGCGGAACTTGCGCCAGAACTCGGACCAGGGGGTGCGCACGGCGCCGGGCATGGCACCGACGGCTTTGGTGGCGGTGAGAGCGGTATCGGTCACGGCCGGCTCACTTGTAGCGGATGGTCGGGTTGATCAGCCCGTAGAGCAGGTCGACGACGAGGTTGATCAGGATGAATTCCAGAGAGAACATCAGCACCAGGGCCTGGATCACCGGATAGTCGCGCTGGTTGACGGAATCGACGAGGAGGCGACCGACACCCGGCCAGTTGAACACCGCCTCGACCACGATCGAGCCGCCGAGCAGGAAGCCGAATTGCAGGCCCATCATGGTGACGACGGGGATCAGCGCGTTGCGCAGGCAGTGCTTGGCAATCACGACCCGCTCTTTCAGCCCCTTGGCCCGGGCGGTGCGGACGAAGTCCTCGCCCAGAACCTCGACGAAGGAGGCGCGGGTGAAGCGCGCCATCACGGCGGCCACGGCCGCCCCGAGGGTCAGCGAGGGCAGGATGTAGTGCTTCCACGAGCCGGCGCCGACGGTCGGCAGCCAGCCGAGGCCGACGGAAAAGATCTGCATCAGGAGCATCCCGAGGGCGAAGGCCGGGAACGAGATGCCCGAGACCGCGAGCGTCATCCCGAGCCGGTCCGGCCACTCGTTGCGGTAGACCGCCGAGACGATGCCGATGACGAGCCCGAAGGCGACCGCCCAGGCCATGCTGGTCAGCGTGAGGAGCAGCGTCGGCAGGAAGCGCTCGCCGATCTCGGCCGAGACCGGGCGGCGGGTGCGGATCGAGACGCCGACATCGCCCTGCGCCATGTTCAGGAAATAGCGGCCGAACTGCTCCGGCAGCGAGCGGTCGAGGCCGAGCTCGGCGCGCACCAGCTCCACCGTCTGCTGGTCGGCATCCTGGCCGGCGGCGAGCCGCGCGGGGTCGCCCGGCAGCATGTGCACGAACAGGAAGACCAGCACCGCGACGATCGCGAGCGTCGGCAACAGGCCGAGGAGCCGTTTGAGGAAGAAGGTCAGCATGGCGCCGGATGGGAGAGGGAAGGGGAGGGGCGCCCTGCGGCGCCCCGGATCGCCTTACGGCGCGACCGCGACCTGACGGCTGTCGATGTTGCCGTCCGGCATGACCACCACGCCCGACAGGCGGGACGACGTCGCGTAGAGGTTCTGCTCGACGACGAGGGGCGCCCAGGGCGCATCCTTCATGATCTGCTCCTGCGCCTTGGCGTAGAGGTCGGCCTTCTCGGCGTCGCCCGTCGAGACCAGGGCCTTGGCGATCAGGGCGTCGACCTCGGGGTTGCTGTAATAGGCGGTGTTGTTGAGCTTCGGCGGCCAGGCCTCCGTCGACAGCAGCGGCCTCAAGGCCCAATCGGCCTCGCCGGTCGAGGACGACCAGCCGGCATAGTACAGGCGGACGCGCGCGGTCTTCGGGTCGGGCGCGGTCTGCACCCACTCGACGCGCTGGCCGGGCTCGAGGGCCTGGGTCTGCACCTTGATGCCGACCTGGGCCAGTTGCTGCTGCACGAACTGGATCGCCTTCTGGGCCGTGCTGGTGGTGTAGGCGCTCCACAGGGTGGTCTCGAAGCCGTTGGCGTAGCCGGCCTCCTTCAGGAGCTGGCGCGCCTTGGCCGGGTCGTAGGGCCAGGCCGTCATCGGGTGGGCGTACAGGACGCCGGCCGGCACGATCCCCTTGGCCGGGCTGGCGTAGCCGCTGAACGCCACCTTGGCCAAGGCCTCCTTGTTGATGGCGTAGTTGATCGCCTGCCGCACGCGCGGATCGTCGAACGGCTTCTGCAGCATGTTCATGCTGATGTAGCGCTCGATGATCGAATCCTGCGCGATGACCTTCAGCTTCTTGTTGTCACCGAGGGCCTTGGCCTGCTCGTAGGGGAGCGGGAAGGCGAAATCGGCCTCGCCGGTCTGGAGCATCGCGGCGCGGGTGCCGTTCTCCGTCACCGGCTTCCAGGTGATGCTGTCGACCTTCGGCAGGCCGGCCTGCCAGTAGCCGTCGAACTTCGCGCCCTTGACCGAATCGGTCTGCTTCCACTCGACGAAGGTGAAGGGGCCGGTGCCGACCGGATGGAAGGCGATGTCCTTGCCCCATTTCTGCAGCGCGGCCGGCGAGATCATCGCCGCGGAGGCGTGGGCGAGCGAGTTGATGAAGGGGCCGAAGGGTTCTTTCAGGGTGATGCGCACCGAGGCCGGCGAGACCACCTCGATCGTCTTGATCCGGTTGAACTGGTTGTAGCGGGCCAGGCGATTCTCCGGGTTCAGCACCCGCTCCAGGTTCGCCTTCACGGCATTGCCGTCGAACGGCATGCCGTCGTGGAATTTGACGCCCTCGCGCAGCTTGAAGGTGTAGGCGAGCCCGTCGGGCGAGACCTCGTAGCTCTCGGCCAGCACGGTCTGGACCTTCAGGTCCTTGTCGAACTCGAACAGGCCTTCGTAGAACGACTTGGTGACCGCGGTCGTCAGCGTGGTGTTGGTGTTGTAGGGGTCGAGCGTCTCGGGCTGGTTGCCGAGGACGAGAACCGGATCGCCGGCGGCGAGGGCGGGGCCGAGAAGGCCGCAGACGAGGCCGGTGGCGAGGAGCGAACGCAGGATCATGGGAGTGCCTCGGGTCATGGGGCTTCCTTCTTGTGGGATTGGTCAGGCCGCGAGGCCGCCGACCGGGTGGCGGGCGGTCCAGTGGCCGGGGCCGACCTGGACGAGGGGCGCCACCTCCGGCTCGTCGCCGAGCGCCCGGACCGGGCTCGGGATCTCGCCGGTGAGGAGACCGCGCGGCGTCGCGTGGCGCCGGGCCGGATCGGCCACCGGCACCGCTGCCATCAGCTTCTTCGTGTAGGGGTGCTGGGGATTCTCGAAGATCGCCCGCCGCGGCCCGATCTCGACGATCTGGCCGAGGAACATCACGGCGACCCGGTGGCTCACCCGCTCCACCACCGCCATGTCGTGCGAGATGAACAGGTAGGAGAGCCCGAGCTCGCGCTGAAGGTCGAGCATCAGGTTGACGATCTGGGCCTGGATCGAGACGTCGAGGGCCGAGACCGCCTCGTCGGCGACGATCACCTTCGGGTTGAGGGCGAGCGCCCGCGCGATGGCGATGCGCTGGCGCTGGCCGCCGGAGAATTCATGGGGATAGCGCGCGCCCTGCGCCGGCGACAGGCCGACCCGCTCCAGGAGCCAGGCCACCCGCGCCTCGGCCTCGCGCCGGCCTGTGCCGTGCACCAAGAGCGGCTCCATGATCGAGAAGCCGACGGTCAGGCGCGGGTCGAGGGAGGCGTAGGGGTCCTGGAAGATGAACTGGATGTTTTTTCGGAGCGCCTGGAGCTTGTTCGGGGCAAGGTCGCGGATGTTCTCGCCGGCAAACTCGATCAGGCCGCTCTGGCTCTCGACGAGGCGCAGGAGCGCGCGGCCGGTCGTCGACTTGCCGCAGCCGGACTCGCCGACGAGGGCCAGGGTCTCGCCGGTGACGAGATCGAAGCTGATCCGCTCGACCGCGTGGACGCGCCGGCGCACCCGGTTGAGCAGGCCGCCGCGGAGGTCGAACCGGGTGACGAGGTCGCGCACCCGCAGGATCGGGGGCCCGGGGCGCCGGGTGTCTTGGGCCATGTGGGTGTCCTGGGCCGTGTCCTGCACCGCCTCCGCTGCCTGCGCCGGCGCTTCGGGCCGCAGCAGGTCGAACTTGCGCGGCAGGTCGCTGCCCGCCATGGCGCCGAGGCGCGGCACGGCGGCGAGAAGCGCCCGCGTATAGGCGTGGCGCGGGGCGGCGAAGAGGGGGGCTGATGCGCCCTCCTCGACCTTGTCGCCGCGAACCATCACCAGCACCCGGTCGGCGATCTCGGCCACCACGCCCATGTCGTGGGTGATAAAGACGACGCCCATCGTCATCTCGGCCTGCAGGCTGCGGATCAGTTCGAGGATCTGGGCCTGGATGGTGACGTCGAGCGCCGTGGGCGGCTCGTCGGCGATGAGGAGCTGCGGCCGGCAGGCGAGCGCCATCGCGATCATCACCCGCTGGCGCATGCCGCCGGAGAGCTGGTGGGGGAAGCGCGTCAGGACGTTGCGGGCCTCCGGGATGCGCACGAGGTCGAGCATCCGCAGCGCTTCCGCGCGAGCGGCGGAGTGGCCCTTGCCCTGGTGCACCCGGATCGATTCCGCGATCTGCTCGCCGGCGGTGAAGACCGGGTTCAGCGAGGTCATCGGCTCCTGGAAGATCATCGCGATCTCGGCGCCGCGCATGTCCCGCATCTCGGCGTTCGAGGCGGTGGCGAGGTCGAGGATCGCGCCGGAGCGGCGGCGGAATAGCAGGCGCCCGGCGGCGATCTTGCCGCCGCCATGCTCGACCAGGCGCATCAGCGCCAGCGAGGTGACGGACTTGCCCGAGCCCGATTCGCCGACGATCGCCAGGGTCTCGCCGGCCTCGACGTGGAAGGACAGGTGGCGCACCGCCTCAATCGTCCGCTCGGAGGTGGTGAAGCGCACGCTCAGGTCGGAGACCGACAGGATGCGTCGGTCGGGCAGGATCAGGGACGGGGGAGGGGAGGGGGACAGGGCGGGCATCGTCAGAAGATGGCGGTCGTGGGGACATCGCCGGCCCGGACGAGGCCGCGATACATGCCCGTGGTGTTGAACGGCATGGCGACGCGGCCGCGCGCATCGACCGCGATCAGGCCGCCCTGCCCACCGAGGGGGGTGAGCGCGTCGCGCATCACGGCCGCGGCGGCGGCCTCCAGGTCGAGCCCCGCATAGGCCATGCGGGCGCAGACGTCGTAGGCCGCGGCGGCCCGAATGAAGACCTCGCCGGTGCCGGTGCAGGAGACCGCGGCGGTGCGGTCGTCCGCATAGGTGCCGGCGCCGATCAGCGGCGAATCGCCGATGCGGCCCGGCCGCTTGTTGGTCATGCCGCCGGTCGAGGTCAGCGCCGCGAGGTGGCCGTTCCGGTCGAGCGCCACCGCGCCGACGGTGCCGAACTTCTGCCGCTCGTCGAGGGGCGCGCGCTCGTCGTGGTCGAGGCTGACCCGCCCGCCGGCCTGCGCGGCTTCCAGCTGCCGTCGGCGCGCCGCGGTCGAGAAGAAGCCGGGCTCCACCATCTCGAGCCCGTGACGACGGCAGAACTCCTCCGCTCCCGCCCCGGCGAGGAGGACATGCGCGCCGTCCTCCATCACGGCCCGCGCCGCGCGGCCGGGCCGGCGCACCCGGGTGAGGCCCGCGACCGCCCCGGCGCGTAAGGTGGCGCCGTCCATGATCGAGGCGTCGAGCTCGTGGGTGCCGGCGCTGGTGAAGACCGCCCCGTAGCCGGCATTGAACAGCGGGCACTCCTCGAGGAGGTCGACCGCGATGGCGACCGCGTCGAGCGCGCTGCCGCCGTCGCGCAGGCAGCGTTCGCCGGCGGCCAGGATCTCGGCGAGGGCCGCGTGATAGGGCGCCTCGTCGGCGCTGCCGGCGGCAGGCCGCGCGATCGTGCCGGCGCCGCCATGGACGACGAGGACGGGGCGGGTGTCGGTCATGACTTGAGGTGTCCTGGCTCGGGATCCGGGTCGGAGAAGGGGGCGGAGCCGTCTTCGGGCGGCCATGCGGCGGAGCCGTCCTCCGGCGGCCACGCGGCCGGGCCGCCTTTGGGCGGCCATGCGGCGTAGTCGCCGTCGAGCCAGGGCAGGACCGATTCGGTGAGCCGGGTCGCCGCGGCGACGAGCGTGCCCGAGGCATGCGCCACGGCGCTCGACAGGGCCTCGACCAGGGCGGCGAGGCTGGCGTCGGAGGCGGCGAAGTAGCGGCTGTCGATGCGCACGCAGAGCGTGATCGTGGCGCGCGCCGCGACCGGCGAGTGCGGCCCGTCGGTGAGGGCCAGCACGCTCGCGCCGCTCTCCTGCGCCTGGGACGCCAGACGCACCGTGTCGGCGAAGTAGCGCGGCGTGGCGAGCACGATCACGAGGTCCTCCGCCGCCAGCCGCCGCAGGACCCGGGCCGCGAAGGCCGGGCCCTCGACCGTGGCGAGCAGGTGGACGTCCTCGCGGGTGAGGTCGAGATTGCGGGCAAGCAATCCCGCCGGCCAGGACGAGCTGCCGAATCCGACGACATAGACCCGCCGCGCTGACCTGATCGCCGCCACCGCCCGCTCGCAGGCCGCGGCATCGAGGCTGCCCCGCGTCGCCTCCAGGTTGCGCGCGATCGCCGCGAAGGTCGCGTCGACCACGCTCGCCGGATCGGCCGGCCGCTCCAGATCGCCGCGCAGCTTCTCCACCGGTGCCAGAGCCCCCTCGAAGCCGAGGACCAGGGCGGCGCGGAACTGAGCGTAGCCCTCGAAATCGAGGGCGCGGGCGAAGCGGTTGGCGGTCGCCACCGAGACGCCGACGAGCTCGGCCAGCTCGGCGACCGGCAGGGTCGCCGCCTTCAGCGGGTGGGCGAGCACATAGCGCGCCACCTCCCGGTGCGACTGGCTCAGGCTCGGGAAGCTGCGGGCGATCCGCTGCGCGACCGAGGCGTCGTCGGGAGGCGCCGTCACGATCCCGCGCTCCCGCCCGCTTTCCCGCCCAGGTGATCAAAAAATCTCATGACCGCGATAGTGGCGAGATTTTTATGCCGATTGCAAGCCCGTGAGTGCCTGGTTTGCGGGCATGCCCGGTCTCCCGCGGAGCAGGCGAGCGCGGGGCTCCCTGGTTTTTCCCACGGTGGTGTGACGATGGTTCCGGATCTTCGAAGCCGCTGGCCTCCCGCGCATTCGTGATGCGTGGTGCGACCCTTGCGGGCCGAGCACGACAGGACCGCTTCGGACGATGAAATCTAGACAAACTCGTATCGGAAATAAATAATCGATTTCCGACGCTATCGAAGAACGAAGCAAAAAACTTGAGCGACGAAGAGAAGGAAAAATTGGCCGACTATATCGGCAAAAATTGGAATTCTGCGTTTGAGCCGGTCAAGGAGAAAAGTCTTCATGCTTGGCAGGCCGTTCCGGATCAGCCGCTCGGTTGGATGGCCAAATTGCTCGGCTGGATCCTGACCGCGCTGGAAACCTCGCTCGGCGCACAATTTTGGTTCAATAGCTTGTCGGAAACGTTGAAGCTTCGTGCTGCGGGACCAAAGCCCGATGTTAAGCCGGAGAAGGGAGTGAAAAAATAACGGCTGACAGGAGGCTTGAGCGAAAGACGACATCGGGCCAGCGTGGCGCCTACGGCGCGGGCCGCGCTCGATCGCCTCGCAGGCGCAGAGCTCGCGCTTGTGTCGTGGACAGGAGACTTTGGCCGTGGTCCGCATCCCTTGCCGCGCGACGCGCGCAGGGACCGAGAGGGGCGCGGCAGCGATCGCCGCGCCCCTCTGGAATCGTCAGCTCTTGCCCACCAGCGGGCAGCCGCCCTGGCTCATCGGCTTGAAGGCCTGCTCGCCGGGAATCGTGGCGAGCTTGTTGTAGACATCCCAGGGGCCCTTCGACTCCGACGGCTTCTTGACCTCGAACAGGTACATGTCGTGGATCGTGCGGCCGTCGGCCCGGACCATGCCCTTGCCGAACAGCGGATCGTCGGTCGGGTTGGCCTTCATCCACTCCATCACGACCTTCGAGTCCTTCGACTTCGTCGCCGCGACCGCCTTCAGGTAATGCATCAGCCCGCCATAGACGCCGGCCTGGTTCATGCTCGGCATGGTGCCGTTCGCCCGCTTGGCGAAGCGCTCCGAGAAGGCCCGGGTTCCGTCGTTCAGGTCCCAGTAGAAGGCTTCGGTGAGCACCAGCCCCTTGGCGGTCTCGAGGCCGAGCGCCTTGGCATCCTGCGCGTAGAACAGCAAAGCCGCGAGCTTCTGCCCGCCCTCCGTGATGCCGAATTCGTGGGCCTGCTTGACGGCGTTGATCGTGTCGCCGCCGGCGTTCGCCAGCCCGATCACCTTGGCGCGGGACGCTTGAGCCTGGAGCAGGAAGGACGAGAAGTCGCTCGCCGGGAACGGCACCTTCGCCGAGCCGAGGACCTTGCCGCCGCTGCGCGTGACGACGGCGGCGGTCTCGTTCTGGAGCGACTGCCCGAAGGCGTAATCCGCCGTCAGGAAGAACCAGGTGTCGCCGCCGCGCTTGACCATCGCACCGCCCGTGCCGTTCGCCAGCGCGTAGGTGTCGTAGGTCCAGTGGATGGTGTTGGGCGAGCATTGCGGCCCGGTGAGGTCGGTCGTGCCGGCGCCCGAATTGATGAAGATCTTGTTCTTCTCGCGCGTGACCTGGCTCACGGCGAGGGCGACGGACGAGGTCGGCACGTCGAAGATGGCGTCGACGCCGTCCCGGTCGTACCATTGCCGTGCGACCCCGGCGCCGATATCCGGCTTGTTCTGGTGGTCGGCGGCCACGATCTCGACGGTCACGTCCTTGCTGATCGCCGCGAAATCCTCCGCGGCCAGCTGCGCCGCGACGACCGAGCCCTTGCCGCCGATATCCGAATAGACGCCCGACATGTCGTTCAGGACGCCGATCTTGACCTTGGTCTGCGCCAGGGCCGGCAGCACCGACAGCACGAGGCACCCGGCGGACAAGAGCAACCGCTTCGTGAGCATCAAGACTTCCTCCCGTTCGATCTGTGTTATCGGCGCAGAAGGCGGCTTTTGACGGGGGCCGTCAAGCTCGACGATCGGCGACATCAGGCCGGCGGTGCTCCCTGTCTCCTCGCGAAGGGTGTCCGGCAAAGCTCCCGTCCTCGAGCCTGTTCCCCCTCTGCCGCGCGCGGTTCCTGGTGTACCGATGCCGGATCCACGGGAGGAGACAACCAGAATGGCCCGCATTCCCTACGCCGACACCACGCGGCCGGACACGGCCGCGCTCGCCGAGCGGATCGTCGCCGAGCGGGGCGAGATCCTGCACCTCTACGCGATGCTGCTGCACAGCCCGCCGGTCGCCGAGGGCTGGCTCGCCTTCCTGACCGCGATCCGCCAGCGCTGCGACCTGCCGGGCGACGTGCGCGAGCTGGTGATCGTCCAGGTCGCGCATCTGAACGGCGCCCGCTACGAGGCCGAGCAGCACGTGCCGATCGCCCTGCGCGAGGGCGTGACGCAGGCCCAGCTCGATGCGCTGCCGGACTGGCAGGCGACGAAGGTGTTCGGTCCGCGCGAGCGGGCGATCCTGGCCTATTGCGACGCGATGACCCAAAAAATCCACGTCGAGCCCGCCATCTTCGCCGCGTTGCGTGAGCATTTCGACCCGCGGGCGATCGTCGAGCTTACCGCCACGATCGGTGCCTACAACATGGTGTCGCGGTTTTTGGAAGCGATCGGAATCGATTCGGCCGACGACAAGGGAGACGCGCGATGAGCCGCCGCATCGCCGTGATGGGCCTCGGCCAGATGGGCTGGCCGATCGCCGTCAACCTCGCCCGCAAGGGCGACGGCACGGAGACGATCGTGGCGGTCGATGCCGATCCGGAGAGAACCGCCGGCCTCGCGGCGCCGGGGATCACCGTCACGACCGACACGGGCGCGGTGGCGGGCGCCGACGTGCTGTTCCTGTGCCTGCCCGACGGCGACGTGGTGGAGGCGGTGCTGTTCGGCCCCGACGGACTCGTCCCGCACCTCGCGCTGGGCGCCACGGTGGTCGATCTCAGCACCATCGCGCACGGGCAGGCGGTCCGCCTCGGCCACGCGCTGGAGGCGCGGGGATTCTGCGTCCTCGACGCGCCGGTCTCCGGGGCGCCGGCCGGGGCCGAGGCCGGGACGCTCACGGTGATGTGCGGCGGCACGGACGAGACCTTCGCGGCGATGAAGCCGCTGCTCGCGCGCATCGGGGCCCAGGTGCTCCATATGGGGCCGCTCGGCAGCGGCCAGCTCACCAAGACGATCAACAACGTGATCTACGACATCAACATCGCGGCGCTCGCCGAGGTGCTGCCGATGGCGGTGGCGATGGGACTCGACCCTTCGCTGCTGGCAAGCGTGGTGACGACCGGGACCAGCCGCAGCTACGCCTCGCAATACTTCGTTCCGCGGATCCTGCGCGGCGAGTTCGACGAGGGCTATCCCCTGGCGAAGGCCTACAAGGACCTCGTCAGCGCCGCCGCGGTCTCGGTCGGGCGCGGCTTCCCCCTGCCGGTGACGGCGGCCGCCACGGCGACCTACCAGATGGCCCTGCGCGCCGGCCATGGCGAGCGCGACAAGGGCGCGATGGTGCTGCCCTTCGAGGCGATGCTGGGGGTCAAGGTCCGGGTGCCCTCAGGATGAGGGCGCCGGGATGAGGGCGTCCGGCCTGCCTCAGGTCGGCGACAGCACGTGGATCGCCCGGTGGACGATGTGGTCCTTGGTCTTGGCCCCGTAGGCGGCCATGTGGGGCGCGGCCGCATGCGCCATCAAGGCGTCGAGGCTGGCCCATTTCTCGATCACCACGAAGGTGTCCGGCCCGAACGGCACCTGGAACGGGCCCACGCCCGGCGTATCGATCGCCGCCCCGTACTCGATGCAGCCCTCCTCGGCATGGACGGCGGGCACGTTGGCCCGGAAGGCCTCCAGCACCGTGTCCCGCTGGCCGGGCTTGGTGGTGATGATGGCGAGGACGTGGATCATGGCGGTCTCCTCCGTGGTGAGCGTTCTTCGCTTGATGCACCCGGACGACGTCGCGTCGCCGGATCTCCCCTCCCGCCCGGGAGGGAAACGGTGATCGGCGTGGCTGATGC
>JAEWKL010000055.1 GCA_023386115.1 Pseudomonadota bacterium | reverse complement strand
CGATCCGCACCGTGCCGTGGCGGCGCGCCGCGAGGTCGCGGGTGTCGATGACGACGCTGTCGAGCTCGCGCAGCACGCGCTGGAAGACCGGCAGCAGCTCGCGTCCGACCCGGGTCGGCGCGACGCTGCGGCTGTTGCGGTCGAGCAGGCGGACCGCCAGCGCCTCCTCCAGCCGGCGGATCTGCACCGTGAGCGCCGGCTGTGACAGGTTCAGGAGCGCGGCGGCCCGGGTGAAGCTGCGCAGATGCGCGACCGATACGAAGGCCCGGACATGGCGCAGGTTGAGATCCATAATGGATCGTTATCGGGGCGATCCGATCTTTTCAATTGCCGGATCGCCGGCCCCTTGGTGTGATTGGGGGATACCGAACGGCGCCACGTCCGAGCGCCGAATCCCCCGGGAGGAAACGATGCTGGCCCTGCTCGGCCTGTGCACGATCGCGTTGCTGCTCGCCGCCATCCTGACCAAGCGCCTGTCGCCCCTCGTGGCGCTGATCGTCATCCCGGTCGCCGCCGCCCTCGTCGGGGGGTTCGGCCTCGACACGGGCAAGTTCGTGCTCGCCGGCATCCAGAGCCTGGCGCCGGTCGTCGGGATGTTCGTCTTCGCGATCCTGTTCTTCGGCATCGTCAGCGATGCCGGCCTGCTCGATCCGATCATCGACCGGATCCTCGCCACGGTCGGCACGCGGCCGAGCCGGATCGTGCCCGGCACGACCTTGCTCGCGCTGCTGATCCACCTCGACGGCTCGGGCGCGGTGACCTTCCTGATCACGATTCCGGCGATGCTGCCGCTCTACGACCGGGTCGGGATCGACCGGCGCATCCTCGCCTGCGCGGCCTCGCTCGCCGCCGGCGTGAATTTCTTGCCCTGGACCGGGCCGATGATCCGCGCCTCCGCCGCCCTGAAACTGCCGATCCCCGACATCTTCACGCCGCTCGTGCCGGTCCAGGCGGTGGGCCTCCTGTTCATCTTCGCGGTCTCGTACTGGCTGGGCCTGCGCGAGGAACGGCGCCTGAAGCGCGCCGGAGCCGGAGCGTCCGAGGCGGTCGCCGCCGGCGGGCGCGCCTTGAGCGATGCGGAGCGGTCGTTGCGCCGTCCGGACAGGTTCTGGCTCAACCTCGTCCTCACGATCGCGGTGCTCGGCACCATGGTGCTGATGGCCGAAAAGATCCCGCCGGCGCTGATGTTCATGCTCGGCACGGCGCTCGCGCTGATCATCAACTATCCGAGCGTCGACGCGCAGCGCCAGCGCATCGACGCCCACGCCAAGGCGGCGATCCTGATGGCGTCGATCCTGCTGGCGGCCGGCGTGTTCACCGGCATCATGCAGGGCACCGGCATGCTGAAGGCGATGGCGCAAGGTGCGGTGGCCTTCGTGCCGCCCGGCCTCGCCCCGCACATCCCCTTCGCGCTCGGCCTCGTCTCGATGCCGCTCAGCATGCTGTTCGACCCGGATTCGTTCTATTTCGGCGTGCTGCCGGTGGTGGCCGAGGTCGCCCACCAGCTCGGCGTGCCGCCGCTCCAGGTGGCGCAGGGCGCGCTGCTCGGCCAGATGACGACCGGCTTCCCCGTCAGCCCCCTCACCCCGGCGACCTTCCTGGTCTGCGGCCTGTGCGGCATCGACCTCGCCGACCACCAGAAGTTCACCTTCCCGTTCCTGCTCGCGGCCTCCGTGGTGATGACCTTCGCGGCCGTCGCCTTCGGTGTCTTCCCGCTTTGATTTCTGAGCCCCGTGAGGGGGCTGGCCAGCCCGAACGGGCGTCGGCGCCGATGCGCCGGACGCCTTCGCCGCAGGCGAAGGCAATCCGAGGAGGACAATCATGCGAACCATCCGCCTGGGTGCAGGGGCCGGCTATGCCGGCGACCGGATCGAGCCCGCGGTCGAGCTCGCCCTGCACGGCGCCCTCGACTACCTCGTCTTCGAGTGCCTGGCCGAGCGCACCATCGCGCTCGCCCAGCAGGCTCGCCTGCGCGACCCCGCCGCCGGCTACGACCCGCTGCTGGAGGCCCGGATGCGGGCGGTGCTGGCGCCGTGCCGCCGGAACGGCACCCGCATCGTCACCAATATGGGCGCGGCGAACCCGCTCGCCGCGGCGGAGAGGACACGGGGAATCGCCCGCGACCTCGGGCTCACCGGCCTCAAGGTGGCGGCGGTGCTCGGCGACGACGTGCTGGAGGCGGTCGGGGCCGGCGATGACCAGATCCTCGAGACCGGCGGCCGGGTGCGCGACCTCGGCAACCGGGTGATCTCGGCTAATGCCTATCTGGGCGCCGGCCCGATCGCCGAGGCGTTGGCGCAAGGGGCCGACGTCGTCATCACCGGCCGGGTCGGCGATCCGGCTCTGTTCCTTGCTCCCCTCATCCACGCCTTCGGCTGGCAGATGGACGATTGGGACCGGCTCGGCCGCGGCACGCTCGCCGGCCACCTTCTCGAATGCGCCGGCCAGATCACGGGCGGCTACTTCGCCGATCCGGGGGTGAAGGACGTGGCCGGCCTCGCGCGTCTCGGCTTTCCCATCGGCATCGTCGATGAGGACGGCACCATCGAGATCACCAAGGTGCCCGGTTCGGGCGGGCAGGTGACGCTCGCCACCTGCAAGGAGCAATTGCTCTACGAGGTGCACGACCCCGCCCGCTACCTCCAGCCCGACGTGGCGGCGGACTTTTCCGAGGTGACGATGGAGGCCATCGGCCCCGACCGGGTCCGGGTCACCGGCGGGCGCGGCGCGCCGGCGACCGGGCTCCTCAAGGTCTCGGTCGGGCTGATCGATTCCTATATCGGCGAGGGCCAGATCTCCTATGCGGGCCCGGGTGCCGCGGCGCGCGGCCGCCTCGCCCTCGACATCGTGCGCGAGCGCTTAGGCCTCACCAGCGTCCGGGCGAGCGAGCTGCGCTTCGACCTGATCGGCGTCGATTCCCTGCATGGTGCCCATCTGGCGGGCGAGGCGTCCCGTCTCCACGAGGCGGCAGAGCCCTACGAGGTCCGGGTCCGCGTCGCCGGGCGCTGCGACAGCCTCGGTGAGGCGACCCGGATCGGCAACGAGGTCGAGACGCTCTACACCAACGGCCCGGCCGGCGGCGGCGGGGCCTGGAAATCGGCCCGCGAGGTGGTCGGCGTGCTCTCGGTGCTGGTGCCGGCGTCGCTCGCCAGGCCGAGCGTGCGGATGATCGAGGCGTGAGGGAGACGACGATGAAGCTGCGCGCGCTCGCCCATTCCCGCACCGGCGACAAGGGCAACACCGCCAATATCTCGCTGATCGCTCACGACCCGGCCGATTACCCGCGCCTCGAGCGCCACGTCACCGCGGAGCGGGTGCAGGCCCATTTCGCCGGCATCGTCCAGGGCGAGGTGACGCGCTACGCCCTCCCCCGTCTCGGCGCCCTCAACTTCGTGATGACGGGGGCCTTGGGGGGCGGCGTCACCCGCTCGCTGGCGCTCGACGCTCACGGCAAGGGATTGAGCGCGGCGTTGCTGGACCTGGAGATCCCGGACGAGCCCGAGGCGTGAGCCGGCGTGCGCTGTAAGCGTCGCGGGCACCCGGGACGATGGGGAGGATCGCCGGTCGGGGATGGCTCCATGCCCGGTGATCACGTCCCATCCGAGCCTCCGTCCCGGGTCGCGCGGACCATCGTCCGTCGACGGGGGCTCAAGCTTAACCGGCGGTGAGCCGGACCTGCGCAGTTTTTCGCGATGGTCACCGCTTTCGCTGACCAGCCGAGCAGAGCGCTGGGGCTGGACTTGGCTCAGCTTCATTTTCGGCTGGATCGGCGGTAACGCGCATGTTACCGAAAATAGACGGAACCAGTCGGTTCATCTCCCTCCTTGTCCGGAACTGCCATGCTTCCCCGGTTTCACCTGGGCCGGATGGCCTGCCTGTCGGCGGCCATCCTTGCCGGTCATCTTGTTGCGGCCCGTCCGGCGGCGGCCTGCCCGGCCTCGCTGCCGGCAGCGGCCGAGCGGATGAGCCTCGGCGTGACCGAAGCCCATGTGGCCCGGCGCGAGGCGGTGCGGGTGCTCGCCATCGGCTCGTCCTCGACCGAGGGCGTCGGGGCCTCCACGCCGGACCGGACCTACCCGCGCCTCCTGGAGCAGTCCCTGCGCGCCGCCTGGCGCGGCACCCCGGTCGAGGTGACCAATGCGGGCATCGGCGGCGAGACCGCCGACCAGACGCTCGCGCGTCTCGCCGAGGCCCTGAACCAGCCGGTCAAGCCCGACCTGGTGATCTGGCAGGTCGGCACCAACGACGCGATCACCGGCGCCAGCGAGGCGGCGTTCCGGGTCCGGCTCGAGCAGGGCATCGCCCTGGTCCGCGCCGCCGGCAGCGACCTGATCATCCTCGACCAGCAATATTACCCGGCAATCCCCGACCATGCCCGCTACGAGCGGTTCGTCGGCCTGGTCGCGACGGTCGCGACCGGGGCCGAGGTGCCGGTTTTCTCGCGCTACGCCCTGATGAAGGACTGGAACCGTCAGGATCCGGGCCTGCTCGCCGGCATGCTGTCCTCCGACAAGTTCCACATGGGCGACCAGGGCTATGCCTGCCTCGCCCAGGCGCTGGGCCGCGACATCCTCGACGCCGTGACCCCGCGGCCCGACCCCCTCCAGGCCGTCGCCCGCGCCAAGCGCCCGCCGCTGCCGGGGAATACCGGGCTGAAGCGGGGCTGAGGGGTCATCGATCGTGGTGATGAATGGGCGCCTCCGGACGGATCCCGTCCGGAGGCGCAATCGTTTTCGAGCTGTGCGACTGCCGTCGCGAGCCACCCCACCCGTAACCTCATCCTGAGGTGCGAGTGAAACGAGCCTCGAAGGAGACCTCCAGAGATCTCCGAGACTTCTGGAGCCCTCCTTCGAGGCTCCGCGATCTGCGATCGCTCCACACCTCAGGATGAGGTCGCGGGTGGATGGCGACGGTCTTCGGGACCGAGAGAACCTACAAAGCCGGCCCCCGCAGGTGCCACTCCGTCGCCTCCTGATACGCCTGCCCGATGCGGAGCGCCGTCGCCTCGTCGTAGCCGCGGCAGACGATCTGGAGCGAGAGGGGCAGTCCTCCGGGCGTGACGCCGTTCGGCAGCGCCAGGGCGCAGAGGTCGAGCAGGTTGCCGAAGCGGGTGAAGCGCGACGGCATCACCGCCTGGTCGACGGCCTCGAGCGGGATCGCGGCGGTCTCGGTGGTCGGGGTCAGGAGCGCGTCGATGCCCTCCATCGCCCGGGCGAAGGCGGCCTTCATCTCCTGCTGCATCCGTTTCGTGCGCAGGTAATCCTGCGCGCTCACCCCGGCCCCGGCGAGGGTGCGCAGGCGGACATCCTCGTCGAGGCGCGAGGCCCGGTCCTCGGACAGGGCGCCGTTGAAGAAGTAGCATTCGGCCTGCACGATCGCCGAGGCGGTCACGAGATCGACGAAGCGGAACGGCAGGTCGACCTCGACGATCTCGGCGCCGAGCTTCGCCAGCGCCTCCAGGGACGCGTCGTAGGCGTCCAGCATCTCGGACGAGACCCCCGCCCGCTCCGCGGCCGGCATCCGGGCGAGGCGTAAGGATCGCACCCCGCGATGCAGCACCGGCATCGGGTCCTCGGGGGCGATGCCCCTCGTGTTCGGGTCGCGCGGGTCGGGCCCGGACAGGATCGTGTAGAGCAACGCCACGTCCTCGACGCTGCGCGCCATCGGTCCGGGCGTGTCGAGGCTGGTGCTCAAGGGCACGATGCCGGCAGTGCTGACCCGGCCGATCGTGACCTTGAGGCCGGTCAGCCCGCAGAACGAGGCCGGCAGCCGCACCGAGCCGCCGGTATCGGTGCCGATCGCCCAGGGCGCCATCCGGGCTGCCACCGCGACGCCCGAGCCGCTCGAGGAGCCGCCGGGCGTCCGCGGCGTCGCGAGGTCCCAGGGGTTCCAGGGCGTGCCCATGTGCTGGTTGGTGCCCCAGCCGCCATAGGCGAACTCGACCGTATGAGTCTTGCCCAGCACGATCATGCCCTGCGCCAGCATCCGCCTCGCGACGGTGGCGGTCTCGGTGGCGAGGCGCTCGCGGAAATGCGCCGAACCGCCGGTGGTGATCCGGCCCTCCAGGTCGATCAGGTCCTTGAGCGCCACCGGCACGCCGTGCAGCGGGCCGACGGCGTGGCCCGCGCGGATCATCCGGTCGGCGCCCTCGGCGGCGAGCCGCGCGTCGTCGGCATAGACCTCGACGAAGGCGCGCAGCTTCGGTTCCAGCTGGCCGATCCGGGCGAGATGCGCCTCCACGACCTCGACCGGCGAGATTGTCCGGGACGCGATGGCGCGGGCGAGCCGATTGGCCGGAAGCTCGGTGGGATCGTTCACGGTACCGATCATCTGGGGGCGTTCCTCACTGCACGCTGATCCGAGTCAGGTCGACGAACCATGACTGGGGCGAGACGACGTTCTTGACCCGCGGCGACATCGCCCTGGGGTTGAGATCATGCACGATGTACAGCCAGGGCGGATCGTCGACCAGACGCTCATGGGCGGCCCGCGTCGCCCGGGCGATCGCCTCGGGATCGGTCGCCCCGGCGAGGTCCTTGAGCGCCGCGTCGAAGCGGGCATCCGCCCATTGCGGGAAGTTGAAGCCCTTCGGCGAGACGTTGGCGGAGGAGAAGTAACGCGCCATCACGGCGACGTCCGAGGAGGGCGAGGAGACGTTGAGCGCGTTCGCCCCCTGGAGGGCCGGGGCATCCGGCGCCGCCCGCCCGGCATTGAGCAGCACCTGCCACTCGACCACGGTGAAGCTGACATCGACGTTGCAGGTCTGCTTCAGGTTCTCCTGCAGGAACTCGTTCATCGGCAGCGGCTGCATCTGGCCCGAGCCGGAGGTCGAGATCATCACCTTGAGTGACAGCGGCCTCTCGCCGGTGAAGCCGGCCGCCGCGAGCAGCGCGCGGCCCTTCGCGGGATCGAGGCGATAGCGGTTCTGCGGCGCACCGAAATCCGGATCGGAGGCCTTCAGCCAGCCCACGGCCGGCTCGGCGGTGCCGTTCAGGAAGGTCACCAGCCCCTCCCGGTCGATGCAGTAGTTGAGCGCCTGGCGCACCCGCACGTCCTTCAGCGGGCTGCCCGCGGCGCCGATATTGTAGAACCACGGCCAGACATGCGGGTAGGAGCCGGTGGTGATGGTGAAGCCCGCCTGGCGCAAGGAGGCGAGCCCGTCCGGCGCCGGTGCCTCGATCCAGTCGACCTGGCCGGCGCGCAAGGCCGCGATGCGGGCATTGGCCTCCGGGATCGGCAACAGCCGCACCCGGTCGACCTGGGCGCGGTGGTCGCGGTCCCAGTAATCCGGGTTGCGGGCGAGCTCGACCGCCTCGCGCGGCCGCACCCCGGTGATGCGGAACGGCCCGGTCCCGGACGCCGGCAGCATCCCGACCTTGGCCCAGTCCCGCCCGGCCGCCTCGAACGAGGCCGGCGAGGTGAAGAGCAGGTAGACCACCATGTAGGGAAAGTACGAGGCTGAGGCAGCGCTGGTGATGGCGACCGTACGGTCGTCGATCTTGCGGTAGCTCGCCAGCAGCGGCGCCCGTGCCCTCGTGATGCCGGCGGCCGGCGGCTCGTATTGCGGGCTGTCGGCCTTGAAGTAGCGGTCGAGGTTCCAGATCACCGCATCGGCATCGAAAGCGGTGCCGTCATGGAAGCGCACGCCCTGGCGCAGGTGGAAGATCCAGGTCGTCTTGTCGTCCGGCGCCTGTTCCCACGTCTCCGCCAGGCCCGGCCGCAGGGTCGCCAGCCGGTCGGTGCGCGAGAGGTCCCACAGGACCAGGCCCTCGAAGACCGGGTAGCCGAGGAAGCGCATCCCCTCGAAGCCGTTATTCGGCATGCCGGTGGTGGTCGGCACGTCGGCGGCGGTCATGCCGATGCGCAGGACCGATCCGGCCGAGGGCGATTGCGCAAGGGCCGGCGCGAGCCCGAGGAGGAGCGCCGGGACGGCAGCGGAGAGGCAGAGCGGGCGGGGCATGGCGGCGGGCTCCGTGATGGCCCGTCCGCCGCCGCAAGAGCCGGGCCATTCCGGCTCGTCGATAGTCTAGACGTTAGCTCTTGAGCCGGTACCCGGTCCGGAAGATCCACGCCACCGCCGCCAGGCAGGCGACCAGGAACACGACCGCCATGCCGAGGCTCACCGCCGGGTTGACGTCCGAGTGGCCGTAGAAGCTCCAGCGGAAGCCGGAGATGAGGTAGACGACCGGGTTGACGAGGCTGACCGCCCGCCACACGGGCGGCAGCATGTCGATCGAGTAGAAGCTGCCGCCGAGGAAGGTCAGCGGCGTGACGATGAGGAGCGGCACCAGCTGCAGCTTCTCGAACCCGTCCGCCCACAGGCCGATCACGAAGCCGAACAGGCTGAAGGTGACCGCGGTGAGCACCAGGAACAGCACCATCACGACGGGGTGCTCGATGCGCAGCGGCACGAACAGGGCCGAGGTCGCCAGGATGATCAGCCCGAGCATGATCGACTTGGTGGCCGCCGCCCCGACATAGCCGGCGACGATCTCGACAGCCGAGATCGGTGCCGACAGGATCTCGTAGATCGTTCCGGAGAAGCGCGGGAAGTAGATGCCGAACGAGGCATTGGCGATGCTCTGGGTGAGCAGCGTCAGCATGATCAGCCCCGGCACGATGAAGGCGCCGTAGGGAACGCCGTCGACCGAGGTGATCCGCCCGCCGATCGCGGCGCCGAACACCACGAAGTAGAGCGAGGTCGAGATCACCGGCGCGACGATGCTCTGGAGCAGCGTGCGGAAGGCGCGGTGCATCTCGAAGCCGTAGATGGCACGGATGGCGGGCCAGTTCATGCGTGGTCCCTCACGAGATCGACGAAGATGTCCTCGAGCGAGCTCTGACGGGTCTGGAGATCGCGAAACCGGATGCCGGCGGCGGCAAGGTCGGTGAGCAACGTGGTGATGCCGGTGCGCTCCGCCTTGGTGTCGTAGGTGTAGGTCAGCGTGCTGCCGTCCTGCGACAGGGCCAGCGGATGGCCGGCCAGCGCCGGCGGCAAGGAGTGCAGGGGGTCGTGGAGCTGGAGCGTCAGCTCCTTGCGGCCGAGCTTGCGCATCAGCTCGGCCTTCTCCTCGACCAGCACGATCTCGCCCTTGGCGATCACCCCCACCCGGTCGGCCATCTCCTCGGCCTCCTCGATGTAGTGGGTGGTCAGGATCACGGTGACGCCCTGGTCGCGCAGGCGCCGCACCAGGCGCCACATGTCCTGGCGCAACGCCACGTCGACCCCGGCGGTGGGCTCGTCGAGGAAGAGGATGCGCGGCTCGTGCGCGAGCGCCTTGGCGATCAGCACGCGCCGCTTCATGCCCCCCGAGAGGGTCATGATCCGGGCGTCGCGCTTCTCCCACAGCGAGAGGTCGCGTAAGGTCTGCTCGATATGGGCGGGATCGGCTTTCAGCCCGAACAGGCCACGGCTGAAGCTCACCGTCGCCCACACGGTCTCGAAGGCATCGGCGGTGAGCTCCTGCGGCACCAGGCCGATGAGGCGCCGCGCGGCACGGGGCTCGGCCAGGATGTCGTGCCCGCCGACCGTCACCGTGCCGGTGCTCGGCGTGACGATGCCGCAGATGATGCTGATGAGGGTGGTCTTGCCGGCGCCGTTCGGCCCGAGCAGGGCGAAGATCTCGCCCTGGCGGATGGTCAGGTCGACGCGCTGGAGCGCGGCGTGACCCGAGGCGTAGGTCTTCGACAGATTGGCGATCGTGATGATGGGCGTCATCCGGTCCCGGGGCGTGTCAGGGCTGACGGGGTGGCTGATCACCTAGGCCGGACACGGCCGGACCGCCACCGTCCCGCGCCGGCAAGTCGTCGCTCCCGACCGGGACGCGACGCGAAACCGGTCGGGTGTTGCCCGGATGTGCACCCCTTCCCGCCGCAGGGTTGGTGCGCCAGCGCACCCGGCGGCACGGGATCATACCAACGGTCGTTGAAAACGACCTTTGGTTCCGTTCTCGAATTGTCGCCAAGCCTCTGGCTTAGCGTCGACAATTCGAGATGGATCAACGGCCTCGTCGATCCCGGGCCTGCCCGGGATCGAATCGATGCGTCAGCATCTTAGGCCGTTGGTATCAGGCGTTTCTTCCGGGCCCGTCGCGAGTCGGTCCGTCCTGCTCCGGTCCGTCCTCGTCGGCGAGGTCGTCGCCGTCATCGGTGTCCTCCCGGGCGTCCTCGTCGTCCTCCGGCCGTTCGGCCTCGTCGTCCCGGGTCCGGGGCTTGGTGTAGAAGTTGCCGACCAGCAGCGCTTCGCCGGCCGTCACCATGGAGCTCAAGTAGGCGTTGATGGTCGCCGGCGCGGCGTCGGGCAGCGCGCGCAGGATCTGCGGCTGCGACAGGCCCTGCGGCCCGGCCCCGTCGATCAGGGCCTTGAG
>JAEWKL010000051.1 GCA_023386115.1 Pseudomonadota bacterium | reverse complement strand
GTCCCTGCGGCGCTCCCTGCGGGAGGCGCGCCTGCGGGCCGGGCGCGGTGCCAAGCGCGGCGGGGCTATGCGGCGTCGCCGCGTCGCCGGTGTTCAGGATCAGCGGCAGGCCGCCGTTCCCGCCGATCACTACGGTCTTGGCGTTCGGCGAGGTCGCCAGCATCACGGTCGCCTCGATGCCACGCCACTTCAGGTAGGCGTCGGAGATCCCCGCCTGCACGATCTCCTGGAACTCCTTGATGCCCTTGGCCTCGACGACCTTCCGCTCGCTCTCGAACTGCTCGCGCTCGACGCGGAACCGCATCTCCTTGACGAGCTGCTCCTGCTCGATCTTCGACTGGATCGCCGCGACGATGCGCGGCGGCAGGATGATGTCCCGGACCAGGACGTCGGTCATCTCGATCAGGCGGTCGCGGACCTCCGTCTCCGAGGCGGGCCGCCCGGGCTGGCGCTCCGGGTCGCGCTCCAGAGCGTCCTCCTCGGCCGCCTGTCGCCGGCTCCAGGCCACGAAGTCGCGAAACGAGGTCGCGGGCGGCAGGGCGGCGGTGCGGCCGGCCCGGGCGGCGGCGTAGAGCTCCGCCAGTTCCGTCGCCATCAGGCCGAGGGACCAGCCGTCGGCGACGATGTGGTGCACGGTGAGCGCAAGGACGTGGCGCTCCGGCCCCCGGCGCAGCAGGAGGGCGCGCAGGAGCGGGCCGCGGTCGAGGTCGAACGGCGTGCCGAGGTCGCGGGCGTGCCGCGCCGTCACCGCCGCGTCCTCGTCGGCCACGCTCTCAATCGCCGGGACCGGCCCCAGCGATGCGGCGGAGTACCAGGCATGGTCGTCGAGGCCGATGCAGCGCAGGGCCTCGTGGCGCTCCGCGAGCATCCGCAGAGCCGCACCGAGCGCCGCCGTGTCAAGCGGGCCGTCGAGGGCGAGCGCGATCATCTCGTTATAGGCGAGGCTCGCCTCCGGCCGCGCCTCGATCAGGGCGCGCATCTCGCCCTGGCCGCGCGACAGCGACAGGTCGTCGGCCGGCGCCGCCGGCAGGCTCTCGGCAAAAGTCTCGACTTGGCGCGGGCGGCCGGGGCCGCGGGGCGGCAGCCAGCCGTCCTGGCGCATCGCCGCGAGGCCGCGGCGCACCGCCTCGACGAGGTGGCGGAGGTCGGCCTCGTCATGGGCGGCCGACAGGAAGCAGTTGCGCCCCTCCCAGACGAACACGCCCTCATTGAGCAGGTGGTAGTTCAGGATCTCGGTGTCGCCGGAGAATTCGAACCGGAACAGCGAGCTGAAATGCACCATCCGGATCGGCACCTCCTCTTCCGCGAAGAGGGCGTTCAGCTCGGCGCAGAGGGCGGCGGTGCGGGCGTTGAGACGGTCCTGGAGCGCCGGGCCTTCGGCCTCGAGGCGGATCAGCACCGCCTCGGCGGCCGCCATGGTCAAGGGGTGGTTGTTGAAGGTGCCGGCCACGAAGGCGGTGCGGGCGGCCGGCCCGCTGTCGTCGCCGTACTGCCAGTCGCCGCCGTCGACCGCGTCGAGGTAATGCGCCCGGCCGGACACGACCCCGATCGGCAACCCGCCGCCGACGACCTTGCCGTAGGTGACGATGTCGGCCCTGACGCCGAAATGCGCCTGCGCCCCGCCCGGATGGATGCGGAATCCGGTGATCGTCTCGTCGAAGATCAGCGCGACGCCGGATTCCTCCGTGAGGGCCCGCAGGGCGTGCAGGAAGTCCCGCGGCTGGACGCTGGGATCACGGCTCTGCACCGGCTCGACCACCACCGCCGCGAGGTCGGCGGCGTGAAGGCGCAAGGTGTCGAGGGCCTCGGGGTCGCCGTAGCGCAGGACGATCACGTCCTCGACCATGCCCTGGGGCGTGCCGTCGCTGACCGGCATGGTGGTGGCGCGGGCGCCGTCGCTCCAGCCGCTCGCGAGCACCCCGTCGAAGGTGCCGTGATACGAGTTGGTGAACATCGCGATCCGGCGCCGGCCGGTCCTCGCCCGGGCGAGGCGCAGGGCCACCATCACGGCCTCGCTGCCGGTGGTGAAGAAGGCCACCCGCTCGACGCCGGTCATCCGGCGGATCAGCGCGGCGACGCGGCCGGCCCGGGCGGTCTGCGGGCCGACCGGGTAGCCGGCGCCGATCTCCGCCTCGAGGGCCGCGCGGATGAAATCCGGGTTGTGCCCGAACAGGGTGACGCCGAACCCCATGGTGATGTCGACGTAGCGATGCCCGTCGAGGTCCCAGACATGGGCGCCCGCGGCCCGCTCGACGTGGAGCGGATAGGTCAGCTCCTTCCATTCCGGCCGGAAGCCGATCACCGCCCGGGGATTGGCATAGACGCCGCGGTGGCGGGCGGTGTGCTCCTTCGAGGCGCGCGTGCGGGCGTTGTAGGCGGCGGCGAGCCGGGCGACATGGGCACCTTGCGCCGGATCGACGTCCTGGCGCCGGCCGGGCAGCGCCTTGAACAGGCCCTTGATCTCCCGTGCCGGGGTCTCGTGCGGCTGCGTCCCGCGAGGCGGCGTCTCGTGCGATGGAATCTCCCGCACCGGAGCGGCGGGCGGCGCCTGCACCGGCGCGGCGGAGGCGGGAGCGGCCTGCGCCGGTGCGCTACCCTGAATCAGCTGGATCTGTCGCTGGAACAGCGCGCTCATCGCGTCGATCTGCCGGCCGAGCAGACCTTCGAGGCCGGCTTGCGGCGGCATCGCGGAGCGCGGCGCGGCGGGAGCGGATTCGGCCGGGACGACGGGAGCCCCCGACGCGACCGGCGCCGGCGAGGTCCGCGGCAGGCGCGGCACCACCAGGGCGACGAGCCGCTCCAGGGTGTCGCCGTGCTCCATCACCGCCGCGAGCGGCAGGTCGATCGCGTAGTGGCGGCCGAGCGCCTGCTGGAGCTGGACGATCAGCAGTGAGTCGAGGCCGAGCGCGAACCAGTTGACGCCCGGCACCACCTCCTCGGGCCGCAAACCGGCGAGGCCCTTGAGGATGCTGCGGATCGTGCGGGCGACCTCCTCGTCGCCATCGGGCTCGCGGAGGGTGGGGGCGATGGCCGGGGAGCGGGCGGAAAGGGGCATGGCGAGGAC
>JAEWKL010000029.1 GCA_023386115.1 Pseudomonadota bacterium | reverse complement strand
GCGCACCAGGCCCTGCGGCGCCTCGAAGGCAACCTCGCAGGCGGCGCGCCGCACGGCCGCGACCTCCCCGGCCCCCGACCGGGCCAGCGCCCGGGCGAGGAGGTGGACGGCGATGTAGGCAGCCTCGGTGTCGGCCGAGGGCGTCGGCCCGTCGGGAAAGCGCGCGGCGTAGGCCGCCGTGAAGGCGCGGTTGCGGGGCGTCTCGATCGACGAGAAGTAGACGCTCGAGCTGAGATGGCCGTCGACGGCGTCCGGCCCGATCGCTTCGAGTTCGGGCTCGGCGAGGCTGCAGCTCGCCACCGGCAGCTCCCGCGCCTGGTCGATGCCGCGCGCCCGGCAGGCGCGGCGCAGCGCGCGGAAGAACGCGTAGGCCGAGACGCCGATCAGGGTGTTGAACACGAAGTCGGGCCGCGTCGTCAGGATCGCGTCGATCACCTGCCCGAACTCAGTCTCGCCGATGGGAAAGTAGCGCTCCGCTGCGACCCGCCCGCCGGCCAGCGCCAGGGCCTCGCGCAGGATGCGGTTGTTCTCCCAGGCCCAGATGTAGTTCGCCCCGACGCAGAAGGCCGTGCGGCCGCCGCGGGCGAGCAGGTGCTGCACCAGCGGCACGATGTGCTGGTTCGGCGAGGCGCCGGTATAGACGACGTTCTCGGAGGTCTCGAAGCCCTCGTAATGCGAGGGATACCACAGGAGGCCGTCGCGCTTCTCGAAGATCGGGATGATCTCCTTGCGGCTCGACGAGGTGTAGCAGCCGACGACGTGGCGGATCCGGGCCCGCAGGAGCCGCTCGGCGCCCGCGGCATAGCCGGCGATCTCGCCCTCCGGGTCCACGATCTCGGGCTCCAGCCCGATCCCGAGATCGGCGGCGTTCACCTCCTCGACCGCCAGGGTGGCGCCGTTCCGCATGGCGCGCCCGACGAGGCCGTAGGGCCCGGCGGTGGAGAATAGGATGCCGATGCGGTGTCGATCAGTCATCGGGACCTTCGGAACGCAAAAAGCCCGCCAGCGCGTGAGCGCTACGGGCTGCATTGCCGGATAGGAGCGGGTCGTCTGGCGCGCAAATGGGCATCTTTGCCCGGCGCCTGGAAATCAGGCTCCGATGTTACGACGACGTTGTCAAGCCGCTTCCTGCACGCTTCGCACGAGCAGCGTCGATGATGGCGAGGCGGTCGTGACGGCGCGGGTGGCGCTCCCAGCCCGCGAAATCGCGCCGGTCGCGGCTTTACAGGCGTTCTCACATGATCGAAGATCAATGAAAGAGTATTTCATAGAATGAAATCAACCATGAAGGAAACGCCCGCGCTCGTCCATCGCTCCGGCGATGGGCAGGCTTGGCACGCCCGCCGGCTGCCACGATCGGTCCGGGAGCGCGGCCCTGCCGTCCCCCGCCGCCCGGCGAACCTCCCATGACGGAGATGCTGACCGCGAGGCGCGATCCCTACGCGCCCGAGGCGATGAGGCGCCTCGTGGCGCCCGAGAGCGTCGCCGTCGTCGGCGTGTCGGAGCGGCCGAACGCCTTCGGCAGCCGCACGGTCGCCAACCTGAAGGCGTTCGACGGCCGTCTCTACCAGATCAACGCCAAGCACGCCGCGCTCGCCGGCCGACCCTGCTACCCGAGCCTCGCGGCCCTGCCCGAGACCCCGGATTGCGTGGTGATCGCGACGCCGCGCGAGGCGGTCGAGCCGGTCGTGCGCGAGTGCGCGGCCCGGGGCGTCGGCGCCGTCCTGGTGCTGGCGGCCGGCTTCGCGGAGACGGGCAAGCCCGAACTCATCGCGCTCCAGCAGCGTCTCGTCACGATCGCGCGGGGCGCGGACATGCGCCTGGTCGGGCCGAACACGATCGGCCTCGTCAACTATGCGACCGGGGCCGGCCTCACCTTCTCGGCCATGCCCGGGCGCCGGCCGCTCCAGCCGCACGCGATCGGGATCGTCAGCCAGTCGGGCTCCCTCGGCTTCTCGATGGCACAAGGGATCGAGCGCGGCGTCTCGGTCAGCCACGTCCTCACCGCCGGCAATTCCTGCGACGTCGACGTCGCCGATCACGTCGCCTACCTGGCGCAGGACCCGCAGTGCCGGGCCATCGCCTGCCTGTTCGAGGGCATGGCCGATCCGGGCCGGATGCTCCGGGCCGCCGCCCTCGCCTGGAAGGCCGACAAGCCGCTCGTCCTGTACAAGATCGCGACCGGCCAGGAGGGCGCCCGCGCCGCCCTGTCGCATACGGGCTCGCTCGCCGGATCCGACGCGGCCTACGCGGCGGGCTTCGCCCGCGCCGGCGTGATCCAGGTCGACAGGCTCGAGGCGCTGGTCGAGGCGGCCGCGTTCTTCGCCAAGGCGGGCCGCCCGCGGGCCCGCGGCGTCGCCGTGATCGCGACCTCCGGCGGCGCCACCATCATCGCCGCCGACAAGGCGGAGGCGCACGGCGTCCCGCTGCCGCAGCCCGGCCCGGAGGCGGCCGCCGTGCTCGCGGCGCAAGTGCCGGAATACGGCTCGACCCGCAACCCGTGCGACGTGACCGCCCAGGTCATCGGCTCGGCGGACAGCCTCGCGGCCTGCGCCGGGGCGCTGCTGGCCGATCCGCTCTTCGGCATCATGGTGACCTCGCACGCCTACGCGTACGATTCGGCGACGGCCCGGCTGCCGGTCTTCAGCCGAGCGGCAGCCGCTCAGGGTAAGCTGGTCTGCAACGTCTGGGCGCCGGACTGGCTCGGCGGCCCGGGCGCGCGCGAGACCGAGAGCGACCCGCATCTCGCGCTGTTCCACTCGATGGACCGCTGCTTCTCGGCGATCAAAGCCTGGCACCGGCGGGACGCCCTGCGGCAGACCGGCCGGAGCGGCGAGGGTCGGATCTCGGACCCGGCCGCCAGAGATCGGATGGAGGTCCTGCTCAGGCAGATGGCCGGCGCCTCGCTGACCGAGCGCGAGGCCAAGGGCGTCCTGGCGCTCTACGGCATCCCGGTCGTGGAGGACCGGCTGGTCTCCTCAGCGGCGGCAGCGCGGGAGGCCGCGGAGGCTTTGGGCTTCCCGGTCGTGCTCAAGGGCGAGAGCCCGGACATCCTGCACAAGACCGAGGCCGGGCTGGTCAAGCTCGATCTTCAGAATGCGGCCGAGGTCGAGCGCGCCTACGCGGACATCCTGGCGGCCGCCGACGCCGTAACGCCGAAGGCCGACTTCCGGGGCGTCGTCGTCCAGCCGATGGTTCCGCGTGGCGTCGAGGTCATGGTCGGCGCCCGGCACGATCCGCAATTCGGCCCGCTGGTCGTCGTCGGCCTCGGCGGCGTTCTCGTCGAGATCCTGCGCGACACGGCGCTCTCCCCGGCGCCGGTCGGGCGCGCGGACGCCGAGGCGATGCTGCGCGGCCTCAAGGGGGCGGCCCTGCTCGACGGCTTCCGGGGCGCGCCGGCGGTCGATGTCGCGCGGCTCGCCGAGATCGTGTGCCGCTTCTCGGAGCTCGCGGCCGATGCGGGCGGCGCGGTCGCCGAGATGGAGATCAACCCGCTCATCTG
>JAEWKL010000819.1 GCA_023386115.1 Pseudomonadota bacterium | reverse complement strand
GGACCGGGGCGGCCGCGGCCCCGAGCGCTGCTCCTGCGACCGCGCCGGCGACCGGGGCGAGGTGGGACGCTCCGGAGAGCGACGGCTCGGGGGCGTGCTCGTGCACGACCGTGATGTTCTGGACGTGCAGGTTCTGGAACAGCACCGGGTTCGGCGGCGGCACCACGGCGGGGGGCGCCACCACGTAGGTCGGAACGGGGACGTAGGCGGGCACCGGCAGGATATAGGCCTCGACCGGCGGCGGGGGCGGGGCCAGCTCCACCAGCACGGTCGGTCGCGGCGGCAGGAAGGCGACGGGCGGCGGCGGCAGGGCATAGACCGGATCGTCGAGAGACAGCGCCGGCCGTTCGACATAGACCACCTCGTCGGGCGGCGGCGGCGGCACGTCGTAGGCGAGCATGCGGTAATCCGGCGGCGGCGCGAAGGCGGCCGCCAGCGCCGAGAGGCGCCGGCGGGCATCCCAGGCATGCGGCCCCCGGGGATAGCGGCCGAGATACGACCAGTAGGCCTCCGGCGTGTTGGCGAGCGCGCTGCGCCGCCAGGTCAGGGCCTCGCGCCGGGCCGCGATGATCGCCCGCACGCGCTTGGCCAGCGGGTCGTGCGGATAGGCGGCGACGAAGTCCTCGTAACCCGCCAGGGTGTCGCGGCCGAGGCAGGCGGCGTAGGCCTCCCGCGCACCGATCTCGCCAAGCGGTTTCTGCGGCGGCTCGAACCCGGCAAGCGACGGCGCCCCGGCCTCCCGCTCCAGGAACACGAACGGCGCGCCGATGCGGGACGCGCTCCACGGCACCTCGGCGCCGCGGGTCGCCTCCGCCACCCGCAGCCGCACCCGCTCGAACAGGGCGGCAGGCGCGAGCCCGCCCTCGCGGATCATCTCGACCAGGGCGAGGGCGTAAGCGCCGTAGGGGCCGGTCTCGGCCGGGCCGACGGTGCCGGGAGCGGCATTATAGGCGATCAGGCTGCCGGGCTCGGCCTCGACGAGCGGCAGGCCGCCGGCCAGCGGATCGCCGCGCAGGCGGAACGGCGCCGTCCGGCCGGCGTCGAGCACCACGAAGCGGGCCTTGAGCGGCAAAGCAGCGAGGCGCTTGACGTAGTCCGAGACCCGCAAGGCCTGGAGCGGCACGTCGGAGGCGGTCTCGATCCGGGCGTCGACGGGGGCGAAATAGGCCTCGTTCTCGAGCTGCAGGCCGTAGCCGGACAGATACACGAACGCCACCGCGTCCGACCCCGCGGCCGCGGCCTTGTCGGTGAAGTCGCGCAAGGTTCGCCGCAGGGAGTCCTCGTCGAGGTCGCGGGCGCCGACGACGTCGAACCCCGCCGCCTGCAGGGTCTGGGCGACGAGGCCGGCATCGTTGGCGGCGGTCGGGATCGCCCCGGCCGCGTAGGCGCCGTTGCCGACCACGAGAGCGATCCGTCGCTCGGACGGGGCCGCCGCCGCGGGGAGGGCGGTGACGAGGAGGCCCGCCAGCGCCGCGAGGGTGAGGAGCAGGTGTCGGAGCGGCGGCATGGCGGTGCCCTCCCGGGCCGGTGATGATCGGGGTGGTCCCCGGGTTTCGCGTTGGATCGCCTCATTTCCAGGCAGGACCATGGCGTGCCCCATCTCGAACCGCCGCGCTTGAACGGGCACTGAACGATGCGGCATCAGCCTTGCTGGATCGCCCCCGCGGGATCCTGCCCGCGAGATATCGCCCGAGAGAAGACCTGCCGGAGAGGGGCCGGAATGCCGGAGAGACTGATCTACGCTTGCGCCAGCGTCGCGCTCCTGATCGCGGTCGCCATCCTGTTCTCGACGAACCGGCGGGCGATCCGGCCGCGGGTGGTGCTGTCGGCGCTGGCGGTCCAGGTCGGGCTCGGGGTCCTGGTGCTGTTCTGGCCCGCCGGCCAGGCCGCGCTCGGCGCCGTCGCCGCCGCGGTGCAGGCGGTCCTGTCCTACGGCGACCGCGGCGTGGCGTTCCTGTTCGGAGGTCTCGTCGAGCCCAGGATGTTCGAGCTGTTCGGCGGCGGCGGCTTCGTGCTGGCGCTGCGGGTGCTGCCGCAGATCATCTACGTCTCGGCCCTGATCGCGGTGCTCTACCATGTCGGGGTGATGCAGGCCCTCGCCCGGGCGCTGGGTGCGGCGTTGCAGCGGGTGCTCGGCACCTCGCGGATCGAGACCTTCTCGGCGGTCATCACCATCTTCATCGGGCAGAGCGAGATTGCCGTGGCCCTCAGGCCGTTCCTGGCCCTGCTCACCGGGGCGGAACTCTTCGCCGTGATGACGAGCGGGGCGGCCTCCACCGCCGGCTCGATCCTCGCCGGTTACGCCGCGCTCGGCGTGCCGATGCCCTATCTGCTCGCCGCCTCGTTCATGGCGATCCCCGGCGGGCTCCTCTACGCCAAGATCCTGGTGCCCTCGACCGAGCCGAGCCGGGTCAAGACCATGCGGGTCACGTTCGGCGAGACCCGGGCGGTGAACGTCATCGAGGCTGCCGCCGACGGCACCCAGAAGGGCCTCGCGGTGGCGGTCGCGGTCGGCGCGATGCTGATCGCCTTCGTGGGGCTGATCGCCCTCGCCAACGGGATCGTAGCCATTGCGGGCGGTCTCGTCGGCCTGCCCGGCGCCTCGATCGAGGGGCTGCTCGGATGGGCGCTGGCGCCGCTCGCCTGGCTCTTGGGCGTGCCGTGGGACCAGGCGACCCTCGTCGGCGGCGCCATCGGCCAGAAGCTCGCCTTCAACGAGTTCCTGGCCTACGCCAACCTCTCGCCGGTACTGAAGAGCGGCGAACTCGGGCCCCGCACCACCGCGATCCTGTGCTTTGCCCTGTGCGGCTTTGCCAACCTGGCCTCGATCGCGATCCAGCTCGCGAGCTTCGGCAGCCTGGTGCCGGAGCGCCGGGCGGAGGTGGCCGCCTACGGGCTCCGGGCGATCCTCGCCGGGACGTTGTCGAACCTGACCAGCGCGGCGATCGCCGGGGTGTTCATCGGGGCGTGAGGGCAGGGATCGTGGGCGGGGCCGATCATAACCCCACCCGTGACCTCATCCTGGGGCATCAGGACAGGCTCCGGTACAAAGCCGTCTCGAACTCCAAGAAGTTCTCCACCGAGGCCGGATCGGCGAAGGGGAAGAGTTGCGTGCCCCAGAACCCGCCCACCCCGACCGTCCGGTCGATCCAGAAATACAGGTTGGCGAGCCCCGCCCAGGCGAGCGACCCGGCCGAGCGCCCGGTCGGCGCCGCCTCGTCGTTGATCATGAAGCTTAAAGACCAGGATTTCGGCATCCCGGGGAAGAACTCGGCGTCGTGCGAGAGATGGCGCTTCACCCCCGGCAGGGCGCGGATCTTGAGCGTCGGCCCGAGGCCGTTCGTCGCCGCCATCGCGACGGTCTCCGGCCGCAGCACCGGCCCGTGCGGGGAGGCGCCGTCATTGAGCCACATCCGGATGAAGCGCAGGTAATCCTCGGCGGTCGAGTAGAGGCCGTGGCCACCCATCTCGACTTCCGGCTCCTGCGGCAGCTCGAAGCCGGCGATGACCGTGAGGCCGCCGTCCTCGCCCCGCTGGTGCATCCGGGCGAGGCGGCCGCGCATCGCGGGCGTCAGCGCGAAGCCGGTCGAGTCCATGCCCAGCGGGGAGAAGATCCGCTCCCGCATCACCGCCCCGAGGCGCCGGCCCGTCACCGCCTCGACCACCTGGCCGGCCCAGTCGATGTTGCTGCCGTACTCCCAGGACTCGCCGGGATCGAACAGCAGCGGCGTCATCAGCGAGGCGCGGGTGCCGCTGGTCACGCCCGGTCGTCTGCTCTCGCGCAGGAGCCGGGCATAGGCGGCGTTGAAGATGTCGTAGCCGAAGCCGGCCGTGTGCAGCAGCAGCATCCGGGTGGTGATCGGGCGCGCCGGCGGGCGCAGGCGCAGGGTGCCGTCGTCGGCGAAGCCCTCGAGCACCTGGATCTCGTCGAGGGCCGGCACGTAGGCGGAGGCCGGTGCGTCGAGGTCGAGCCGGCCCTCTTCGGCGAGCTGCAGTACGGCGGTGGCGGTGACCGCCTTGGTGGTGGAGAAGATCGCCAGGACCGTGTCGGTGGTCATCGGCGCCTCCCCGTCCCGCAGCCCGGCAGCGCCGGCGTAGAGCGTGCGCTCCCGGTCGGTCGCCATGGCGACGACCCCCGACAGGTGCGGGGCCTGATCCACCCGGCGCCGCAGGATCGCGTCGGCCGTGCCCTTGAGATCGTCCGTCATGCGCGTCCTCCCGGCTCCCGTCTTGGCTGTGGGCAGCCTAACCCGCCGGATGTCGCCGTGTCAGGCCCGGACGAAGCCTGGCCGCCGCCTGGCCCGTCATGCCTGCGCAATCCTCCGGTTCTCAAGAAAAAGGGGCGGAGGAGGCATGATCCCGGGCCTCGTGCCGGTGCGGCGCCCGTGACGCCGCCGTCTCATCAGAATGAGGGATGACGGCGCCCCCGCCTGTCTCTACGCCAGTCAGGAATAAAGAAGCAGGTATGATCGCACATTGCCGAGTCTTTGTTTCGGCGGAGCGACGATCACCGATCTTCGGCGCGCCGGACCAAGCATCCGATCGTGCGCTACCGGAGCGATCCGTGAGGAGACGCGGCCTTCGTGGGACCGCGACACCGTGAGCGGGCGGGCCGATGCCGCATGCCTGCTCGACGAACACCAAAGTGCAGCGCGACCCGGACGAGCGGGCCGCAGGAGGCCGACATGCGTGTTCTGACCGCTCTCTGCGCCCTCGCCCTCGCCACCGGGCTGTTCTGGGGCACGATGCTGACCCGCCCGCCGACCAGCGAGGCCCGGCCCGGGCCCGGTATCGACACCCGCGAGATCACCTTGCGGGCGAATCTTCAGGAGGCCGATCCCTGCGACGCCAACTGAGGCGGCGTCGCGCCGCCTTCGGGCTCAATGCTCCTTGGCGGCGGCGGTGGTGGTGACGACCGGCTCCGGCATCGCCGAGGAATGGTGGTGCGCGATCAGCCACTCGCCGTCCCTCAGCACGTAGACGAAGCTGTAGCGCGCCGGCACCACCCCATGCTCGCCCGGATTCTTCCCGTCGACCAGGAAGGTGTAGGTGCCGACATCGGTCGCGATGTTGCAGCCGATCTTGATCGTGTGCGTGTTGATGACGCCCTGCGGGTGCTTCTCCAGGAAGTGTACGAAGTAGTCCTGGATCATCGCCCGGTCGGTGCGCGGCGTGTTGGACACCGTCGGCAGCAGCACGGCGTCGGGCGCGTAATTCGCCGTGACCTTCGCCGGGTCGAGCGTCGCCAGCGACGTGTTCCACCGGTCGAACAGGCCCTCGATCTGGCGCTCGGTCACCGCGGCGCATTGCGTCGCCTCGGCCCGGGCCGGCACGGGGCCAAGCATCATCGTCCCGGCGGCCAGGGCCGCGAGCATCGTCGTTCTCATGACTGGGTCGTCTCCCTGCCGCGATCGGCGGCAGGACAATACGGCGATGCGGCGACGCAATCGACAACAATGCGCTCGGTTCCGGAGAAGCGTTCGATTCTTGCGATCTAGATCGAAATATATAGAACTAACAATTCGATCATTTAACTATCAGATTACATGAGTATCACCATCATCCAGATCTGGACGGCTTGACTGTGTGGATCTTCCTCCTTTCGCCTCGGCAAGGCGAAAGGAGGGCGCCCGATAAAAGGGCTGCGAGTCACGAAAGCGCTCGCGCAAAGGACGCGACCGGCCGCGTCGCCGCGACCAGCCAGTCGCGGGTCTGCGGATCGACGAGGTCCGACAGCGCCTCGCGCACCCGGGCGTGGTAGGCGTCGAGCCAGGCGGTCTCGTCCGGGCTGAGCAGTTCCGGCACCACCAGCGCGAGGTCGATCGGCGCGAGCGTCAGGGTCTCGAAGCCGAGCATCGGGCGCTCGGCGCTCGCGATGTCCCGCTCCTCGACCAGGACCAGGTTCTCGATCCGGATGCCGAAGGCCTGCGCCTTGTAGTAGCCCGGCTCGTTCGAGACGATCATCCCGGGCTGGAGCGCCACCGTGCCGGTCTTGGCGATGCGCTGCGGCCCCTCATGCACCGACAGGAAGGCGCCGACGCCGTGGCCGGTGCCGTGGTCGAAGTCGAGGCCGACCTCCCAGAGCGGGCGGCGGGCGAAGGCGTCGATCTGCGCGCCCGTGGTGCCGCGGGGAAAGACCGCGGTGGCGATGGCGATGTGGCCCTTGAGCACCCGGGTGAAGCGGTCGCGCATCTCCGGGCTCGGGGGGCCGACCGCCACCGTGCGGGTGATGTCGGTGGTGCCGTCGCCGTACTGGGCGCCGGAATCGATCAAAAAGAGCTCGCCTGATTGGACCCGCCGGTCGGTGCCGCGCGTGACGCGGTAATGCACGATGGCGCCGTTCGGCCCGCTGCCCGAGATGGTCGGGAAGGCGATCTCGCGCAAGGAATTGGACTCGGCCCGGAACGCCTCGAGCCGCACCACCGCGTCGATCTCCGACACCGCCCCGCCGGGGGCCTCCCGGGCGAGCCAGGCGAGGAAGCGGGTCACCGCGGCGCCGTCGCGGACATGCGCGGCGCGGGAGCCGGCGATCTCGGCCGCGTTCTTCACCGCCTTCATGGCGGTGATCGGGTCGGGCCCGACATCGAGCGTGCCGCCGGCCGCCGTGATCCGCCGGCCGAGCGCCACGGCGCCGGTGGCGGCATCGACCCGCACCCGGGCCTTGGCGGCGCCCAAGCCATCGAGCGCGGCGGGCAGGGCGCCCGGCTCGTCCCGCTCGGCGAGGCCGTCGAGGGCACGCGCGGCCTCGTCCGTCACCTTCCCGGGATCCAGGAAGAGGCGCGGGGCGCCCTGCCTCGGGATCACCGCATAGCCGAGGGGCAGGGGGGTATGAGCCACGTCGCCGCCGCGCAGGTTGAACACCCAGGCGAGGTTGTGCGGGTCCGAGACGACCAGCGCGTCGAGCCGCGCCTTCGCCAGGGCCTCGCGCACCCGCCCGAGCTTCGCGGACGCCGCCTCGCCCGCCAGGCTCTCCGGATGCGGCACCACCGGCGCGCGCGGGGCGGCCGGGCGGTCGATCCAGACGAGGTCGACGAGGTTGAGGGAGGTCGGCTCGACGCGCCCGCCCGCCGCATTGGCGGCGCGCTCCAGCCGGGCGAGCCCGTCCGGGGTGTGCAGCCAGGGATCGTAGGCGAGCACCCCGCCCGCCGGCAGGTTGGCCTCGATCCAGGCCTCGACGCTGGTCTCGGCCAAGGGCACCGGGGTGACGATGCCGGTATCGACCTGCTCGGCCGCCTGGAGGGTGTAGCGCCCGTCCACCAGCAGGGCGGCCTTGTCGGTGAGCACGACCGCCGTCCCGGCCGAGCCCGTGAAGCCGGTGAGCCAGGCCAGCCGCTCGGCATTGGGAGGCACGTATTCCGACTGGTGCTCGTCGGCCCGCGGCACGACGAAGCCGGACACGCCGCGTTGTGCCATCGCCGCCCGGAGCGCGGCGATCCGCGCCGCGCCCTCCCGGTGGCTGGGATCCTCGAAGCTCTGGAAGCGGGCGGTCTGGCTCATCCCCCTGGGGTACGACGCCCCGGGCGGGGCGGCAACCGCCCCCAGGCTCAATACAGCGGCTGCAACCGGACGTTCGGCACTGCGAAGGGCCCGACGACCACGCGCCCGCCGGTGAGCCGCACCGTCGGCAGCACCTTCAGGGGCGGCTCTCCGGGGCGGCCCTGGGCGTCCTGAGCGCCCTGGCCCGGCGCCGGCTCCTTGCGCCGCCCGCCGAGGAACTGGCCGACGATGTTGCCGATCAGCGCCGCGCCGTCGCCGCCGAGCCGCGCCCCGATCTGCTCGCTGATCAGCGGGGCGATCACCTGCTCCAGCCCGGCGGTGCGCACGTCGAGCTGACCCGTCGGCCGGTGCTCGTCGTCGAGGGCGAGGAC
>JAEWKL010000812.1 GCA_023386115.1 Pseudomonadota bacterium | reverse complement strand
GCCCATCCTCGGGCTCCGGCGGGCGGGACTCGGCCGCTTCGGCCTGCGCCTCGTCCGGTGCCGCGCTCTCGAACGGCCCGCCGCCGGCCGCCGTCCCGTGCGGCTGCGGCCCGGGTCGTTCCGCCCGTTCCAGCAGGGCGGCAACCGTCGTCTCGTGATCACCGAGCCGCAGGCGGTCGTCGGCGCACAATTCGGTCTCTGTGACGGCGCGCCACGCCCCGTCGTGCATCCGGTAGCTGCCGGAGGTGCTCGACTGATCGACGAAGCGATAGGCACCGTCCCCGGTCACGGTCAGCACCGCGTGCGTCCGCGACACGGTGGGATCGCGAAGTACGATGTCGCACGCTGCGGAGCGGCCGATCGAGAACGTCCTCATCGGGGCCGACGGACCCGGATCGACACCCGCTTCGACACGAGGGGCGGATCGAAGCTGCGGCCGTTGGAGCTGGTGAAGACGAGTTGAAGCGTGTGCAGCCCTGGCTCCAGAGGCAGGTCGGTCTGGGTCGCGCCGTCCGGGAAGCTCCTGTGGCGGTCATCCTTGGGGATGGGAAGGTCGGGATTCGGCGTGTCGGCATCGATCACGACATGGAAATGGCCTGTCTGGAAATGGCCGGTCTTCGGAAGCTCGCTACGGGCCGGCGCCACGCCCATCCCCTTCACGCCGAAGTAGAGGCGCACCGGGCCCGGGACGATCGCTCCGTCCTGCAACCCGATGAACGACACCGCGGCGCTCTCCGGGGCACTGATCCGCGGCTCGACCGCCACGACCGTGATCGGTGGCGAGGCGACCGGTGGATCGTTCGGCACATGGTTCCTGTCGCCGACCAGCAATTGCAGCGTGTGCGGGCCGGGTGTCAGGGTGATCTCCGCCTCGGTCTGACCACCGCCAAGGTGGATGTGGTTGTCGTCCGCGGGGATCGGCCGGTCGGGTCGCGGCAGCGGCGCGTCGATGATGATGTGGTGGTGACCCGTGTTCGACGCGTGCTGATGAGCGGTGGCCGGAACGACGCTGCCTGCCGGCGCCACCCCCATATTGGCGAGGCCGAAGCGCACCAGCAGCTTCAGGGGCACGCGCGCCCCGTCCTTCAGGTCGATGAAGTAGACACGAGCCCCGGGCGGCGGAGGCGTCGCCGCGAAGCCGTCCTGTCCGTCGGCGGCCTGCGCCTGCGGGAGAAGGACCGGTCCGCCGGACAGCAGGAGCGCGAGGGCGAGGGCGTGAAGCGGTCTCGCCCGACCTTGCGGCTGGCACCGGCTCGTGCCGACGATCTTCGACAGTGACCAACGGTCCCGTTCTCTGATACTCGCAGTGCTTTTGGCGTGATGTCGAGCATTCGAGATCGGCCGACCGCCCGATGCACTGGGATCTTGAGCCGTTGCCATCCGTCGCGGGAACGCCGCCGACAGGGTCAGGAGATGTCTCGGTTCGGCACTGATCCTCTCCATGCGATCCTCACTCGTTATCGAACGGCCAGGGTTGGCGCTGCTTCCGTATGGCGGCCGGCGGTGCCGCGTGCGATGTCCCCGGGACACCCGACAGGGCCCTCAGATCCGGGACGGCGAAGCGCTGGCCCGGCGGGCTGCGCACGGCGGAGGCCGGGAAGGTGCCGTCCCGCATCGCCGCGCTCATGCGACGGGCGCGCAGGGGAGAGTCGATGCGGCACCACTTGGAGTTTTCCATCGAATCGACGGCAATGGCCCAGTCGCGGGCCTTCACGGCGCCGATCAGGCGCTGGAAGCGGCCGAAGCCTCCCTGGCCCATCTGGTAGACCATCGCGGCCAGCACGACCTGCCTGGGAAGGTTGATGGCCGAGACGTCCGGGAAGATGGAGCGGACGCCTGACAGGGCCGCGGTCTCGGAGACGAGCAGCAGCGCTTGCGCCTCGGCCTCGGTCAGAAAGGCCGTCTTGGCGATGAGGTCGCCGGCCGCCTTCTGCGTGACGCTGCGCAGGACGCGCGTCGCGCCGGCCTCCAGGTTGAAGCCGTAGCCGATCGTGGCGATGCCTTTGCTGTCGCGGTAGGCGACGTGCAGGCCGTTGCGCAGCACGACGCGCCCCTCCTCGAAGATCAGCAGGTTCTTCAGCCGGTCGGTCAGTTCGTCGACATCGCCGGTCACGAGCGGTGGCGCGGGGCCTGCCGACGGCCTGTCGTTGTTCGCGGCCAGCATCACGGCAGGTTGATCGTCACCAGCAGAATTTTTTTTTGCGTGCAGGCCTGATCGACGCAGGCTTGGCTGATCCAGAAGGTGCCCCGCGCCAGACCGATCTCGTCGCCGCGCACGATGGTCTGGCTGTCGTCCATGACGTCGTCCCGCAGGCCCGCGCTCTTCAGGAGCTTGTCGCCCAGCACCCCGAGCCGATCCTTGGCGACGACCGTGTTCCTGCCCCCATCCGTCACCCGGATCGTTGGCGTGGCGCGGTCCAGCACGCGCGCGAGATCCCCGGAGGCGAGGCCCGCGGCGATGCCGTTGACGGTGCCCTCGTACTGCGCCGCGTCGAACTGATGGGCGTCGAGGTCTCGCCGGAGTTCGCCGGAGAGCACGTAGGTCCGGCGCTCCGCATTCTGTGCGGAGGCGGACGAGGCTGTCAGGAGAACGGCCGCGAGACCCGCGAGGACGGCCGCGCTCAGCCCCGTCCGCCGTGCCGTCTTCGATCGCGTCATGGACATACCTTCCGCCAGTCGCGCACACCCGCCCGTCATCGGCGTCCGACCTCTGTCGCGACGCGGAAGCCGTGGGCGTAGTAGGGAACCGTCGCCTCGTACCGGTAGCGGGAGGCCGACCGCAGATAGCGAGCGTCGTTGACGAAGCTGCCGCCCCGCACGACGCGTTGGGCGCAGCCGAGCGTCTCCGCAGCCTTCCCGTCGGGAGAGGCGGCCGCGTAGTCGGGGTTCCAGCAATCCTGCACCCACTCGGCGGCGTTGCCGGCAGTGTCGTAGAGGCCGAACGGATTGGAGGGAAAACTTCCGGCCGGGGTCGGCACGCCGCTCGACTTGGCGGAGCAGACGGCGCAGTTGGCGTGATCGCTGCCGGCGCTGCTGCCCCACCAGAATGCCCCGGTGGTTCCACCGCGGGCGGCGTATTCCCACTCGGCCTCGCTCGGGAGGCGGTAGCTCTGGCCGGTCGTGCCGGACAGCCACGCGAGATAGCTCTGCGTGTCGAGCCAGCTCAGATTGATCACCGGATCGTCGCCGCGCGCCGCGTTGCCGAGGCGGGACTCGCAGGCGCCCGCGGTCACGCAGGCGTCCCATTCGCGCTGCGTCACCTCCCGCTGACCGATCGCCAAGGCGGTCGCGAAGGTGACTTGGTGCACCGGCCGCTCGTCGGGACGGCCATCGGCCGACCCCATCTGGAATGAGCCGGGCGGAAGCACGACCATGGTCGGACAGGTCGGGCAATCCTTGAAGGACATCCCCGGCCGCAAGTCGACCGGCCGTGCCGCCTCGCGCCGGCC
>JAEWKL010000741.1 GCA_023386115.1 Pseudomonadota bacterium | reverse complement strand
TGGCGCGCCCGGGCGCGCCGGCATGTCGGGAGCTTGGTGCTCAGGCGGGCATGATCGGGCTCCCCCTGGTCATCTCACCTCGGTGCCCTCACAATTCCGGATCCTCCGCCGCCTCCAGCCGCCCGGCCGCGATCGCTTCCAGGAACAGACGGTGGTCCGCCGCGTTGCGATCGCCATAGGCGCGGGCCCAGTCGGCCAGGGACTCGCGGAAATCGGCGTGGCGGTCGCGGCCGCAATAGCCCGCGATCGCGGCGGCGTCGCCGGTGCGGGCATGGGCCCGGGCCAGCAGCGCGCCGTAGGCCCAGGAGAAGTAGACGAGCGGCTGCCCGCGCATGCAGGCGACCGGGATCTCACCCTTCATGTTCTTCATCTGGCGGACGTAGAACGGCCGGTCGTCGATGGTGGTCCAGCCCAGCAGCGGGTCGCCGACCGCCTGGAGCAGGCGCTGGCCGTAGATCACCCGCTCGCCCTCGTGCGACGCGTAGGGCTCGGGCATGCCGGCGACGTAGGGTGCGTGGGCGGGGCGCACCGCCTCCTTGACCTGGAGGAAGAGCACGTCCTGGTCCGAATTGCCGCAGAGCAGCGCGACATAGGCCCTCGTGCCGACGCTGCCGACGCCGACGACCCGGTGGGCCACGTCGACGACGTGGTAGCGGCTGAGCATGAACCGGCGCTCCCGCGGCAGGGTCTCGGCATAGCGCTCGAGCCCGGCGGTCACCGCCTCGCGGGTGTCGGCATCGACCCAGGTCAGGATCGGCGGGTCGTTCCGGAAGCGCCAGCCGCCATCGACCCGGCGCTCGCCGACCCGGGCGAGCAGGCTCTTGTTGTGGCGCTTGCGCGCCTTCTCGACCGCCCGCTCCACCACGGCGCGGGATTCGTCGTCGATCGCGATGCCGCTGAAATCCAGCTCCTCGGCCCGCGCCGCCCGGTGCCAGACGTCGAGCGGGCCCTGCGGCGCGAGTTCGGTCATGGTGTGCTGGTAGCCGTAGGACGCGGCGATCACCGCCTCGCGGCGATCCGCTTCCGGCACGTCGAGATCGCGGGCGGCGACCTCGATGCTGGCGCAGAGCCGCTTCAGGTCCCATTCCCAGGGGCCGATCGTGACCTCGTCGAAGTCGTTGAGGTCGAGCACGATGTCGCGCTGGGGCGTGCCGAACAGGCCGAAATTCGAGATATGGGCGTCGCCGTTCATCACCACGTCGATGCCGCTCGTGGGCGTGCGGGCGAGGTCCCAGGCCATCACGGTGGCGGCGCCGCGCAGGAAGGCGAAGGGCGAACTCGCCATCCGGGCGACGCGCAGCGGGATCAGCCGCGCCTGGCGCCCTGCTTGAGCCGCCTCGATCAGCCGCACCGGATCGGGGCGGTCCTTGGGCACGGGCACCGGGCCGTGGCCGTCATGCGGGACCTTGGCCCGCAGGGCCTTGCCGGCGGCGCGGCGCTTCTCCCACGGCTCGCCGGGCCTGCGCAGGTCGATACGGGGGAAGTCGGCCAGGGGCTCCAGCACGACGTCCTCGGCCGCCGCCGCGGCCGCGTCGGCCTCCTCGGGCTGTCTGTCGGGGTTGGCTCTGTCCATGGGCGCAGCTCGTCGGTGGCCTCTGTCCGGGATGACCCTTGCCGGAATCAGGATCACCCTGGCCGCGATCGGGATCAACCTTGGCCGTAGGCGTTCGTTCCGGGCGCCGGATGAAATGCCGGCGCCGGACGTGTCGCTCCGTCAGCCCTGCTGGTCGCGGGCCTCCTGGATCCGATGCAGGAACTCGGCCGCCTCCTCGCCGCGCTGGTCCGGATCGTCGCAGGGACGGCGCAGGATCAGCCGGCCCTCGCGGGCGGTGACCTCGTCGGAGAGCGGCATCGCGGCGGGCGCGCAGCCGGGGCGGAAATCGACCGCGAGGCCCTGCGGCCCGCCGGTGAGGCGGGCGATGCCGAGGGTCAGGCAGGCGACCCGCAGATGGGCGAGGGCGAACAGCGTCCGCACGCCCTTCGGCAGCGGCCCGAACCGGTCCTCGACCTCGCCGCGCAGGGCCTCGACCTCCTCCGCGCTGCCGAGGCGCAGGAGGCGGGTGTAGAGGCCCAGGCGGATCTCGGGCTCGGGCACGTAATCCTCCGGCACGTCGCCGGCGAGGCCGAGATGGATCTCCGGCGCCCAATCCTCCGCCGGCTCGCCCTTGGCGGCGCGCAGGGCGAGTTGCAGCAGGTGCTGGTAGAGGCCGAGCCCGATCAGCTTGACGTGGCCGGCCTGGTTCTCGCCGACGAGGTCGCCGGCCCCGCGCAGATCCAGGTCGCGGGCGCTGATGGCGAAGCCCGCCCCGAGGCGATCGAGGGCCTCCAGCGTGCGCAGGCGCTTCTCGGCCGCCGGGGCTAAGTCGCGGTCGGGCCGGGTCAGCAGGTAGGTGACGCCCCTTCGCTGGCCGCGGCCGACCCGGCCGCGCAGCTGGTGCAGCTGCGCCAGGCCGAAGCGTTCGGCATCGTGGACCAGCATGGTGTTCGCCCGCGGCACGTCGAGCCCGCTCTCGATGATCGAGGTGGCCAGCAGCACGTCGCCCTCGCCCTCGGCGAAGCGCACCATGATCTCGTCGAGCTCCGCCGGCTTCATCTCGCCATGGGCGACGACGGTCGTGAGCTCCGGCACCAGCCGCGTCAGCCGCTCGGCCATCGGGCCGATCTCCTCGATCCGCGGGCAGACGACGAAGCTCTGGCCGCCGCGGCCCTTCTCGCGCATCAGGGCGGCCCGCACCGTATCGTCGTGGAGCGGCGTCAGCATCGTGCGGATCGGCTGGCGCACCGCCGGCGGCGTCGCGATGACGCTGAGCGACTTGAGGCCGACCAGGGCCGATTGCAGGGTACGGGGGATCGGCGTCGCGGTCAGCGTCAGCACGTGGGCGTCGCCCGCCATGCGCCGCAGGCGCTCCTTCAGGGCGGCGCCGAAGCGCTGCTCCTCATCGATCACCACGAGGCCGAGATCGGCGAACGCGACGCCCTTCCCGGCGAGCGCGTGGGTGCCGATCACGAGGCGGATCGCGCCGTCGGCGAGGCCCTGGCGCACGCGCTTGGCCTCCGCCGGCGCGGCGAGGCGCGAGAGCTGCGCCACGCCGATGCCGAAGCGGGAGAAGCGCCGCTCGAAGGTGCGCAGGTGCTGGCGCACCAGCACGGTCGTCGGCGCCACTACGGCCACCTGCTTGCCGGCGAGCAGAGCCGCGGCGGCGGCCCGCAGGGCCACCTCGGTCTTGCCGAAGCCGACATCGCCGCAGACCAGCCGGTCCATCGGACGCTCGCCGGCGAGATCGGTGAGCACCCCGTCGACGGCCTTCGCCTGGTCGGGGGTGAGCGGGAAACCGAAGCCGGCGCCAAACCGCTCCATCTCGCGCTCCGGCGGCACCAGGGTCGGGGCCCTGGCCTCGCGGCGTTGTTCCGCCGCCGCCAGCATGGCGCGAGCAGCCCGCGCGAGGCCAGCCTCGGTGGTGAGCCGCCGTTTCGCCCAGGTCCCACCCTCGAGCGTGTCGAGGGTGACCGCCTCCTCCTCCGAGCCGTAGCGCCAGATCCGGTCGGCCTGGGCCACCGGCACCATCAGGATCGCCTCGTGGGCGAAGCGCAGGCGCAGGGCCTCAGTGCGGCCGCCGTCGCCGGTGGCGATGCGCTCCAGCCCCTCGAACACGCACAGCCCGTGGTCGCGGTCGACCGCGACGTCGCCGACGCGCAGGTCCACCTCGCCCATCGGCAGGATGACTGGCTGGCCGGCGCTCGGGCGGACGGATGTGCCGCCATAGACGTCCGGGGCGGCGACCACGGTGGTGGCGAGGTCCGGCACCCGGAAGCCGGCATCGAGGGGGGCGGTCAGGGCCACGATCTCGCCGGCCTTGGCGGCGACGGCCTCGGCCCAGTCGGCGACCGGGCGGACGCTGCGCTCCGCCGCCCGGGCGGCCTGGCGGGACAGGCGCTTGAGCCCGGTGGGGTCGCCGGCCAGCACCACCCGCTCGCCGGCCTTCAGGCGATCGCGCAAGAAAGCCGAGAAGGCTGCGCCCGGCCGGCGCTCGCGCAGGAAGGACGGTACGGCGATAGAACCGGAATCGGCATCGCTCGCGACCGCCACCTCGCGGGCCTCGCGAGTCTCCCGCCACTCGGCGGGGGTCAGGTAGAGCGGAGCCGCCTTGCCGCGGGTCGCGACGTCCGACCCCTGTCCCTCGGCGATCTGCTCGAAGAAGGCCTCGGCGCGGCCTTCCGCCCCGGCCTCGACCACCAGGCGGCCTTCCGGCACGTAGTCGAGCACCGTGACGAGCCGGCCGTAGAGGGTCGGGAGCTGGTGCTCCTGGCCGGTGAAGGGCCGCAGGCACACGGGCGCATCCGGCGCCAGGACGATCTCCGTCGCCGGGTCGACCACCAGGGTCCCGACCTCGTCGAGGGAGCGCTGCGAGACCGGATCGTAGGTGCGGATCGCCGTGACCGTGCCGCCGTCATGCTCGATGCGGCAGGGCCGGGGCGCCGCGGCCGGGAACACGTCGATGGTCCGGCCGCGCACCGCGACCTCACCGGGCTCGTCGACCCGGTCGTCGAGGATGTAGCCGAGGCGTTGCAGCTCCGCCGTCAGCCGGGCGGGATCGAGGGCGTCGCCGGCCTCGATCTCGACCCGGGCCTCGGCCCAGGTCTCGGGCGGCGGCACCCGCTGGATCAGGGCCGGGGCGGTGGTGAGGAGGATGTCCGGCAGGTTCTCGGCATCGGTGAGCCAGCGCAGCACGCCCGCCCGTGCCCCCATCGTGCCGCGGGAGGGCGAAGCCCGGTCGAAGGGCAGGCAGTCCCATTCCGGGTAGACCGCGACGCCGAGGCCCGGCGCCAGCCCGCGCAGCAGGGCGGCGATCTCCTCCAGCTGGCGGGCGTCGCGGGCGACGTGGATCAGCGGGCGGCCCCGGTCGCGCAGGCCGAGCAGCGCCACCGCGAGAGCCCCGGGCGGCACCAGCGGCGCCACGCCCTCCTCGGATCCCCCCTTCGCGCGCCGGCTCACCTTGCGCTTCGCCATCGGCCCCCGCTCCTGTTCTCGATGCCAGCCAACGTCCGGCGGCCGCGCCGGGTCCGGTCAAGGCTGTCGCATGCACAGGAATGATGTGGGGGAGTACCGGGGAAGCCGATATCGGCACGGCTCGCAGGCCTTGCGCCACCCTCCTCGCCGGATCGATGCTCGGTGGAACGCGCCTCCGTTCCCGGTTCGGAACGGGGCGATCGTTCCGGGGACGGGAGGCGTCTTAACCGAGGGCCGGGATCAGCGTCGCGACATCCGGCGCGCGCATCGCCGCCCCCATCACCGCCACGGCCACGGCTCCCGCGTCGCGGCAGGCCGGCGCGGTCCCGGCCTCGATGCCCCCGAGCGCCACCACCGGCATGACCCGGGCCGCCGCCCGCACCACCTCCGGCCCGAGCGCCGGCCCGTAGCCGGGCTTGCTGGCGGTGAGGAAGATCGGGCTCAAGGTCACGTAATCCGCCCGCGCCTCCCGCGCGGCCCTCACCTCCGCCAGGGAATGCGCGGAGACGCCGAGCAAGGTTCCCTGCCCCAGCCGCGCCCGGGCCGGTGCCACGGCGGCGGCCCCGCCGAGCTGGACGCCCGCGGCCCCCACGAGCGCCGCCAGCTCCACGTCGCGCCCGATGGTGAGC
>JAEWKL010000896.1 GCA_023386115.1 Pseudomonadota bacterium | reverse complement strand
GGGCCACCTGCCGGAGCAGCTGCTGGGCGGCCGCATGGCGCTCGACCTCGCGGCGGCCCGCGACGTGGTGGCGACGAAGGTGGCCGAACCGCTCGGGCTCTCCCTCGAGGCCGCCGCGCGCGGCATCCTGGCGATCGCCGACAACCACATGGTGGGGGCGTTGCGCGTCGTCTCGGTCGAGCGCGGCCACGATCCGCGCGACTTCACCCTGGTGCCCTTCGGCGGCGCCGGACCGCTGCACGGCTGCGCGCTCGCCGACCTGCTCGGCCTCCGCCGCGTCCTGGTCCCGCCGGCCCCGGGGGTGCTCTGCGCCGACGGTCTGCTCGCCGCGGATCTCAAGGCCGAGTTCAGCCGCACCCTGCCCCGGGCCGGCCGGATCGACGTCGGGAGAGCCGAGACGATCCTCGCCGAGCTGGGGAGGCAGGCCGAGTCCTGGCTCGCGGCGGAGAGCGTGGCGGAGACCGACCGGCATCAGGCCCGGGTCGCGCTCCTGCGCTATCACGGCCAGGGCGGCGAGCTCGCGGTGCCGTGGTCGGGAACGGCGGAGGAGGTCCAGGCGTCCTTCAAGGCCGCGCATGAAGGACTCTACGGCTTTTCGCTCGACGCCCCGATCGAACTCGTCACCCTGCGCATCGAGGCGACGGGCCGGATGCCGCCGGCCCCGCGCGAGACCCTGCCGCCCGGTTCGGGCAGCGTCTCCCGGGGCGAACTGACCGTGCATCTCGCGACCGGGCCGGCGAGGGTCCCGCTCTTCGAGCGCTCCCGGTTCGGGGCGGGCGACCTGTTCGCGGGTCCGGCCGTCATCGCGCAGCTCGACGCCACCACCCTGGTGCCGCCGGGCTGGCACGGTGAGGTGCACGCGTCGGGCGCCATCCTTCTGACCCGGACCCACGAGAACAGGGAGGCGCGCGCGTGACCGATACGGCAAGCCCGGACAGGGACCTCCAGAAAGTCTTCGACCACATCGCGGCGAACGAGGAGCGCTTCATCGCGCGGGTGATGGACTATGTCCGCCACCCGAGCATCAGCGCGCAGGATATCGGCATCCGCGAGGTGGCCCGGCTCCTCGTCGATCACCTGACGGGCCTCGGCTTCGCCGCCGAGGCGGTCGAGACGAGCGGCCATCCGATGGTGCTCGGCCGCCGGGACGAGGTGCCCGGCGCGCCGACGATCCTGCTCTACGGCCATTACGACGTGCAGCCGCCCGAGCCGCTGGAGGCCTGGGCGTCGCCGCCCTTCGAGCCGACGATCCGCGACGGCCGGATCTACGCCCGCGGCATCGGCGACAACAAGGGCCAGCACTTCGCCCAGTTGCTGGCGATCGAATCCCACCTCGCCGTGCATGGCCGCCTGCCCTGCAACGTCGTCGTGCTGCTCGAAGGCGAGGAAGAGGTCGGCTCGCCGCACATCGCGGAATTCGTCGCAGGCCATCGCGACCGCCTGCGGGCGGACCTCGTGGTGACCGCCGACGGCCCGATTTATCCGTCGGGCCGCCCGGTCCTGACCTACGGCGTGCGCGGCGTGGTCAATTTCGAGCTGCATTGCCGGCACGCTGCCCGGGACGTCCATTCGGGCAATTTCGGCGGCGTGGTGCCGAATCCGCTCTGGACCCTCGTCCACCTGCTCGGCACGATGAAGAACGCCGCCGGCGAGATCACGATCGAAGGCCTGCACGACGACATCGTCCCGCCCACCGACCAGGAGCGCGCGATCGCCGCCAAGCTCCCGCTCGATCCCGACGCGATCAAGGCCGAGCTTCAGCTCGACCGGCTCGACGCGCCGCCGGAGCGCGGCGTGGCGGAGCGCCTGATGTTCCGGCCGACGCTGACCATCAACGGCTTCCACGGCGGCTACGGTGGCCCGGGCTCGAAGACGGTGCTTCCCTGCGAAGGCATCGTGAAGTGCGACATCCGCCTCGTCGAGGCGATGACCCCGGAGGACGTGCTGGACAAGGTCGAGGCGCATGTGCGCCGGCACGCGCCCGAGGTGACGGTCGTGCGCCAGCACGGCATGCTGCCCTCGAAGACGCCGGTCGATTCCCCCTTCGGCGCCGCGATCCGGCAGGCGGTTCTCTCTGCCCAGGGCGTCGAGCCCTACGAGTATCCTTCGCTCGGCGGCAGCCTGCCCGACTACGTCTTCACCAAGATCCTCGGCGTGCCCGCCTTCGTGCTGCCCTACGCCAATGCCGACGAGGCGAACCACGCACCGAACGAGAACCTGCGGCTCGACTGCTTCGTCAACGGCATCCGGACCGGGGCGGCGCTACTCTCGGCACTTGGGGCGGCGAACCAAAAGCCTGTGTGACGGCGCCGCAGACTCTTCGGCAACGAAAGGGATGGACGATGGACCTGATCGTACGACGCGCCCAGCTCCAGGACCGCCCGCGCGGCGAGTGGGTGGATATCGGCATCGCGGACGGCCTCATCCACGCCATCGCATCTCAGATCGAGGCGGAGGCGCCCGTCTTCGATGCGGCCGGCCGGCTCACCTGCGCGGGCCTCGTCGAGACCCATATCCATCTCGACAAGTCGCGTCTCCTCGGCCGCTGCCCGGCCGAGCCCGGCCGCGCCATCAACCCGGTGCGCTACGTCGAGGCGTTCAAGCCCGAGATCTCGGAGGAAGACATCTACGCGCGCGCCGAGGCGACCTTGCGGGAATGCCTGCTGCACGGCACGACGCGCATCCGCACCCATGTCGAGATCGACCCGAAGATCGGGCTGCGGGGCTACGACGCCCTGGCGCGGCTGTCCCGCGCCTATGCCTGGGCGGTCGACCTGCAGCTCTGCGTCTTCCCGCAGGACGGCCTGACGAACGTCCCCGGCGCGGACGAGCTCCTGGTCGAGACGCTGGAGCGCGGCGCCCGGGTGATCGGGGGCGCGCCCCGCTACGACACCGACGCGCCCGCCCAGATCCGGCGCATCTTCGAACTGGCTCAGGCGTATGATTGCGACGTCGACCTGCACCTCGATGTCGGGCCGACCGCCGACCATCTCGACGTCCATCTGGTGGCCGAACTGACCGAGGCGTACGGCCTCGGCGGCCGGGTCACGGTCGGCCACATGGCCAAGCTCTCACTGATGCCGCCCGACGCGGTCGCGGCGGTGGCGCGGCGCCTCGCCGATGTCGGCGTGGCGGTCACCGTGCTGCCCGCGACCGATCTCTACCTGATGGGCCGCAACCGCGACCACGCCGTGCCGCGCGGGGTCGCCGACGCCAACTTCCTGCTGGCGAAAGGAGTGAACTGCTCGCTCTCCTCGAACAACGTGCTGAACCCGGCGACGCCCTTCGGCGACTGCTCGCTGATCCGGATGGCGAACCTGCAGGCCAACGTCCTCCAGGTCAGCCAGCCGGCGGATCTCTGCGACTGCTTCGACATGATCACGCGCCGCTCGGCGCGGCTCCTCAACGCGACCGATTACGGCGTCGCCGTGGGCAATCCGGCCGACCTCGTCGTGATCGACGCCGCTTCGCCCGAAGCCGCGATCGCCGAGATCCGCCGGCCGGTCGCGGCCTTCAAGCGCGGTCGCAAGACGATGGTGTGCGAACCGGCCCAGCTGGTCGAGTAACGCTCGCGGTCCGGTCCAGGCCGAGGTAACGGACGACACGCATTTCGACAGACCTGCCATGCAACGCCGAAAGCTTTGCTGGCCCGTTCGTTGCAAATTTCCTGACGTCCGATCTCAGCCGTCTGAGATCAGGCCTTCATGAACATCGTCATCACGAGACACGGAGGGGCACATGACAGCGGTCAGCCTGGGCGCGGACAGCGCCGTCCAGACCGAGAGCCAGCGCAGGCGGGCGATCGTCGCGGGCGTCGTCGGCAACATCCTCGAATGGTACGATTTCGGCGTCTACGGCTACTTCGTCGCGACGATCTCGGCCCTGTTCTTCCCGACGAGCGACCCGCTCTCCTCGCTCCTCCTCACCTTCGGCGTCTTCGGCGTCGGCTTCGTCATGCGACCGCTCGGCTCGATCGTGTTCGGCATCTACGGCGACCGCTACGGACGCCGCGCCGCACTGAGCCTGGTCATCTTCCTGATGGCGTTCTCCACGCTCGCCATCGGTCTCCTGCCGACCTACGACCAGATCGGGATCTGGGCGCCCCTGCTCCTCGTCCTGATCCGCCTGATCCAGGGCCTCTCGGCCGGCGGCGAATGGGGCGGCTCGACCGCCTACCTCGTCGAGTTCGCGCCCGAGGGGAAGCGCGGCTTCGTCGGCTCCTGGCAGCAGGTCAGCGTCGGCGCCGGCTTCCTGCTCGGCTCGCTCAGCGCGGCGCTGATCGCCGAGATCCTGTCGCCCGCCGATCTCGTCGCCTATGGCTGGCGCATCCCGTTCTTCATGGGGATCGCCGTCGGCCTCGTCGGCGCCTACCTGCGCTGGAGCCTGGACGACACGCCGGCCTTCGTCGAGATCGAGGAGAAGAACGAGGTCGCCAGGAACCCGCTCGTGGAGGCCTTCACGACCGAGCGCAAGGCCACCTTCACGATCTTCGGGCTGACGCTGCACAACACCGTCTCGTACTACATCCCGATCGTCTACATGACGAACTACATCCGCACGGCGGGCGGCCTGACGGCGAGCGCGGCGATGTGGATCGGCACCGCCTGCCTGACGGTCTTCGTCGTCCTGATCCCGATCTGGGGGGCGCTGTCGGACCGGGTCGGGCGCAAGCCCCTGATGCTGCTCTCCTCGGGCGGCTACGTCATCCTGTCGTTCCCGCTCCTCATGATGGCCTCCTCGGGCAGCGTCGCCCTCGCCTTTGCGGCGCAGCTCATCATGATCGTGTTCCTGTCGTTCTTCTCCGGCCCCTGCCCGGCCGTGTACGCGGAGCTGTTCCCCACCCGCGTCCGCTACACGGCGCTCTCCGTCGGCTACAACAGCGCGGTGGCGATCTTCGGGGGCTTCGCCCCGTTCATCTGCACCTGGCTGATCAAGGTCACCGGCAGCACGCTGGCGCCGGGCTTCTACATGGTCGCGGCGGCCGTCATCACCTTCCTGGTGACCCTGCGCATCCGCGAGACCGCCTTCGAGCCCCTGCGATAGGACGCGAGACCCATGACCGACCTGAGCAAGCTGGAACCGTGGCAGTGGCCGGAGGCGCAGTGGCGCCACCTCGTGGGCCAAGTCCGGGCCGGACGCCCCTACCGTCCGGCCTCCTGGAAGAACGGCGCTCGCTGCGCCGTCGCCCTCTCCTTCGACAGCGACCACGAGACGAACGAGCTGCGCGACGGCGGCCGGTCGATCGGCCGGATGAGCTGGGGCCAGTACGGCAACCGCGTCGGCATCCCGCGCGTCCTGGCGCTGCTCGACCGCTACGACATCAAGGCGACGTTCTACGTGCCGGCGGTGGCGGCCCTGCTCTACGAGGACGAGCAGCGCCGCATCGTCGCCGAGGGCCACGAGATCGGCATCCACGGCTGGATCCATGAGCTGAACTCGGTCCTGCCCTACGAGGCGGAGCGCGACCTGATGTTCCGCTCGACCGACACGCTGGAGCGCATCACCGGCGTGCGGCCGGTGGGCCTGCGGACGCCGTCCTGGGATTTCAGCCCCCACACGCTGAGGATCGAGACCGAGCTCGGGCTCCTCTACGATTCCTCGCTGATGGCCGACGAGGATTGCTACGAGCTCGAACTCCACGGCCAGGGGACGGGCATCGTCGAATTGCCGGTGGAGTGGATCCGGGACGACGCGGTCTACTTCATGATGCATCGCTTCCAGTCGCTGCGGCCCTACACGCCGCCGGCCGACGTGCTCGACATCTTCACGCGCGAGTTCGACGCGGCCTACGAGGCGGGCGGGCTGTTCCAGCTGACCATGCACCCGCACATCATCACGCCGCGCTCACGCATCTGGATCCTCGAGGAGCTGATCCGCCACGCCAAGGCGAAGGACGTGTGGTTCGCCACCCACGCCGAGGTCGCGGCCTATGCCAAGGAGCACGCGGCCTGATGCAGATCCGGCTCGACGGCCGCGTCGCCCTCGTCACCGGGGCGGCGCAGGGCATCGGCCAGGCGATCGCGCGCGCCTTGCGGGAGGCGGGCGCGCGCATCCACCTGACCGACCTCGATGCGGAGGGGCTGGCCGCGTCCGGCGAGAGCCTGGGGGCGCCGACCCATCCTTGCGACCTCTCCGACCGGGCCGCGGCCCACGCTCTCGTGGAGGCCATCCTCGCCGAGGAGGGCCGGCTCGACATCCTGGCGCTCGCCGCCGGCGGTGTCCGCGGCCAGGTCGGCCGCCCGATCGAGGAGATCACGGAAGGCGACTGGCACCGCCTGTTCCAGGCCAATGTCGACGGCGCGTTCTGGCTCGCGCAAGCCGCCGCGCCGCATTTCCGGCGAAGCGGCTGGGGTCGCATCGTGGCGATCGCGTCGAGCGCGGGCTTGCGCCCGAGCCTCACCGGCATCCAGGCCTATACGGCGTCCAAGCACGCGCTCGTCGGCACGGTCCGCCAGCTCTCCTGGGAACTCGGGCCGCACGGCACCACCGTGAACGCGGTGGCGCCGGGCCTGATCCTGACGAACCCGGCCACTCACGCGCAATGGGAGGCCTACGGCCCCGAGGGACGGCAGCGCCTGCTCGACTCGCTGCACACGCGACGCCTCGGCAAAGCCGAGGACATCGCGTCGGCGGTCCTGTTCCTTGCCAGCGAGCAGGCCGGCTGGATCACCGGGCAGGTGATCCCGGTGGATGGCGGCCGGCTCTAGGACCGCTCCGCGCGACCATGCGGGCGGGGGATGGACCGGGCCGACACGCTGGCTGAGCCCCGGCCCGTCCTCACACCCTTCGCGCCGTCGCATCAGCGCCGGCACCCGCTCGAAGGCGCTGCGGTATCACATCCGTCTTGCCTCACACCCGCCTCGGCAGCAGGAACGCGAGAAGGCCGATCGCCGGAAGGTAGGCACACAGGCGAAACACCTCGACGATGCCGAGCCGGTCGGCCAGCAGGCCGAGCCCGCCCGCCGCGAGGCCGCCGAGCCCGAACGAGAGGCCGTAGAACAGGCCGCCCACCAGGCCGACCCGGTGCGGCACGAGGTCGATCGCGTAGATCAGGATCGACGAGAAGGCGCTCGCCATGATGAAGCTGGCGAGCACGCTGAGCACGCCGGTCCAGACCAGGTCTGCATGCGGCAGGATCAGGGCGAGCGGCAGTGGACCGAGGATGGAAATCCAGATGACGCGGTCACGGCCGATCCGGTCGCCCAGCATGCCGCCCAGGATGACGCCGGCCGCTCCGACGACCAGGAAGCCGAACAGCATGAGCTGCGAGACCTGCACGCTCACCCCGAACCGTTCGATCAGGTAGAACGTGTAGTAGGAGGTGAAGCTCGCCTGGTAGGCATTTTTCGACATGAGAAGCAGGATCAGGATCGTCATCGCGAACGCGACGCGGCCGGCCGGCATCCCCGGCGCTCTCGCCTCCGTCACCTTCGCGCCCGCGGCGCCCTGCTGGCGGCGCGACCTCATGGAGAGCGACACGGTCCAGGACATCAGCAGCATCGCGAGGATCGCGATGCCCGAGAACCAGGACAGGCTCGCCTGGCCGTGCGGAACGACGACGGCGGCGGCCAGCAGCGGACCGATCGCGTAGCCGACATGGCCGCCGATCTGGAACACGCCCTGCGCGAGACCCTGCCGGCCTGCGGCAGCCTGCCGGGCCATCCGGGTGGCTTCCGGGTGGAACACCGCGGAGCCGGTCCCGACGAGGGCCGCGGAGGCCAGCACCATCGCGTAGCTCGACGCGAAGGCGAGGCCGAGGATCCCGGCGAGCGTCGCCCCCATTCCGGCCACCATCGCGTGCGGCCACGGCCGCCGATCGGTCACGTAGCCGAGCAGCGGCTGCAGGAGCGAGGACGTGACCTGGAACGCCAGCGTGATGAGGCCGATCTGCGCGAAGTCGAGATTGTAGGTGTCTTTGACCAGCGGATAGATCGCCGGGATCATCGATTGCAGCGTGTCGTTCAGGAGGTGCGCGACGCTGAGCGCCGCCAGCACCGGCATGACGGGACGGGCGGCGGATTGGACGAGGGCTGCAGCAGGCATGGAGCAGCCTAGGGATGCTCCGATCGCGGCGTCAATCGACAAAGCTGCAACGCTGCCGGCCGTGTGGCGCGGTGGGTCATCCGACGGCAGCCCTGCCGACCGGCCCCGGATCCTACCCGCTCAGCGCCCGCGCCGCCTCGATCGCCAGCGGCGCGAACCGCTTGCGGAAATCCTCCAGCGACCACTCGCTCAGCGAGCCGGCGATGTGGACCGCACCGAGAGGCCGGCCCGACCCTGCGACGACGGCGGCGCTGAGCACGACCTCGCCGATCAGCGCCTCCTCGGTGGCGTAGGCGTAGCCGTCGCGGCGGGCCTCCTTCACCTTGCGCCAGATCCTGGCCGGCTCGGTCAGGGTCTTCTGCGTCAGCGGCCGGCGGTCCGAGCGCGCCAGGATGTCGTCGACCGCCGCGTCGCACAGCTGCGCCAGGCAGGCGCGCCCGCCGGAGGAGGCGAAGGTCGGCACGCGCCGGCCGGCGAGGGTGGCGTAGAACGTCTCGCGCTTGCTCTGCAGACGCACCGCGTAGATCGTGGTGAGGTCGTCGAAGAGGCTGAGGTCGACGCGCTCGTTGGCGGCCTTGCGCAGCTCGACGAGGACCGGCATCGCCCGCTCGATGAGCGGGTTGGCGCGCAGGTAGTCGAAGGAGCGGTCGAGGATGCGCCGCCCCGGGACGAGACCGCCGTCGCGGCCGCGCTCGAGATAGCCACGGCTGAGCAGCGTCTGCGCGATGCGCTGGGCCGCGCTCTTGTTCGTCCCTGCTACCTGGGCGAGTTCGCCGAGGGACATCGGCCGTGGGCTGACGGCGAAGGCTTCGAGCACGTCGAGGGCGCGCGCCACCGATTGCAGGAATAGCCGGTCGTCCACCCCGCCGCCCTCGTCGTCCATCCGCATGCGCCGGCCGCCCTCGCGTGAGCGGCCGTTCTACACCATCGAGGTGCCCGCAAGAACAAGACGGTCGTATCGCCAGGCGATACCCGCGGCGTCCGGTCCGAAAGAGTCGCGTACACCGGACCTCCTGGCGGAGGCCGGCACGTTTCCGACGGCCATCAGACGAGCCTAGCCGCGCACCGGAAACACCCGCGGCGACAGTTCCTCCAGGCTGCGGCCGGCCCAGTCGCGGCTCGGCGCGCCGGCGATGACCTCGGCCTGGCCGCGCCGCAGCATCGCGATGTCCTCGGCGATGTCGAACGTCGTCACCGCGCCGTTGCGCACGACCTGGACCCCGTCGACGTAGACGTCGCGCACCGCGCGGTCGTTGGCCGAGTAGATCAGGCTGCGCAACGGCTCGTAATCGGGCTGCATGGCGGGGTTGCTCATGTCGATCACGGCGAAGTCGGCCTTGCACCCCGGCGCGAGCCGGCCGAGATCCGGCCGCCGGATCAGGTCGGCGCCGCCGCTGGTCGCGGCCGTGAAGGCCTGGGCGGTGGTGGCGCCGGTGTAGCTGCCCGCCCGGATGCGGCTGGCGTAGCAGGCCATGCGCAGCTCATCGAGCATGTTGTGCGGGAAGCTGTCGGTGCCGATCCCGCAGGGAATGCCGGCCTCGACGTAGCGGCCGAGGGAGTTCAGCGCGATGCCGCGGCGCGCGAACACGACCGGGCAATGGGCCACGCCGGCGCCGCTGTCGCGCAGGCGCTCGAAGTCGTTCGCGTGCGGGAAGTGCAGCCAGGGATGGTCGTTGAGGAAGATGCCGTGGCCGATGACGAGGTCGGGCCCGAGGGCGCCGATCGTGTCGAGCCAGCCGATCGGCGTCTCGCCGGTGCGGCGCAGGATCTCCTGGAACTCGACGATGCTCTGCGCCGCATGGATCTGGATCGGCTGGCCGCGGTCGCGGGCGGCGGCGAGCGCCTCGAGGATCTGGCCTTCCGTCACCGTGTCGATCTGGGCCGGGCAGAGCAGGCCCGAGATGCGGCCGCTCGGGTGGCGGCCGGCCTCGTCCATCAGGTCGATCGCCTCGCGCAGCAGGCGGTCGCCGCGGGCCGGGTCGAGGTCGTACTCGACCGAGTGGCCGTTCGTCGTCTTCCACGGGCCGGAGCGGAACATCGCCCACAGCACGGCCCGGATGCCGGTCTCGGCGTAGTGCTCCGGCCAGTCGGGGGTCGGCTGGCCGAGGTCGCAGATCGTCGTGACGCCGCTCTTCAGGAGTTCCGAGACGGCGACGCGCCGGGCGTGCCTGGCGTAGACCGGCCCGATATTGAAGACCGGCATGAACTCGTAGAGCGAGCTCTGGCCGAGCTTGGCGCTGCCGAGCTCTTCCAGCATGCCCTTCCAGCCGGGCTCGTGGCCGGGATGGGAGTGGATGTCGACGAAGCCGGGGATCAGCATCAGCCCGGTGCCGTCGATCTCCGTCGCGACCAGGCCGTCGTAACTCTTGCCGACAAAGACGACGTCCTTGCCCGAGAAGGCGAGGTCGGCGTTCCGGAGATAGCTATGGGAGCCGGTCTCGGCGTCCCAGGCGACGATCCAGTCGCAGTTCCGGTAGAGCGTCGCGCCTGTGGCTTCGGTCACGGGTCCCCTCCCCTCTCTATCGGGCGGCTTCGCCGCCGCGATCGTAGACGACCGTGCCGCCGCGGATGGCGAGGTCGCAGCGCGTGTCGGACAGGATCTCTTCGGGCGCCGCCGACGTCATGTCGCGCGAGAACACGGCGATGTCGGCCGCCAGCCCCGGCACAAGGCGGCCGCGATGGCCCTCGGCCCTGTTCACGTACGCGCCGAGCACCGTGTAGGCGTGCAGCGCCTCAGCGATGGACAGTCTCTCGGCCTCGCCGATGACGGTGCCGCGCGAGGTCTTGCGGGTCAGCATCGTGTAGAGGTTCGGGAACGGGTTGATGTCGCAGACCGGCGCGTCGCTCGACGCGGCCGCCGCGAGGCCGCGATCGAGCCAGGTCTTCATCGGGTAGGAGGCTGCGGCCCGCGCCTCGCCCAGAACCGAGACGTAGAGGTCGCCGAAATCGTAGATGAAGACCGGCTGCGGCACCGGCTCGACGCCGAGCCGCACCATGCGGTCGATCTGAGCCGGGCTGTTGAAGCCGCAATGCTCGATGCGGTGGCGCCGCGCCGGATCGGGCATCGCCGTCAGCGCCGTCTCGAAGGCGTTCAGCGTCTGCTCGATCGCCGCGTCGCCGATCGCGTGCACGGCGAGCTGATAACCCTTGGCGTGGTAATCGGCGACGAAGGCGTCCATCTCCGGGTCGGTCAGGAGCGACAGCCCGTGAGTCTCCGGCTCCCCGAGATAGGCGCGCGACATGGCGGCGGTGCGCCCGCCGGCGCTGCCGTCGGTGAAGATCTTGACCGGCCCGACGCGGAGCATGTCGTCGCCCGCCCCGGTGACCACGCCGTCCTTGAAGGCCTGCTCGACGATGCCGCCGGGCCCGCCGAGCAGGCATTGGTTCACCCGCACCGGCAGGCGCAAGCTGCGCTGGGCGTTGCGGTAGGCGGCGACCTCGCGGTAGCCCGCACGCATCCCGACGCCGGCATCCATGACGCTGGTGATGCCATAGGACAGGCACGCCTCGCCCGCCCGCTCGATTGCCGCGACCAGGTCCTCGTCCGTCGGGTTGGGCAGCACGGCCTTCAACCGGTCGCGGCCGGTCTCGGCGAGGAGCCCGGTCAGGCGGCCGTTCTGCTGCTCGATCGCGCCGCCCTGCGGCACCGGCGTTGATTCGTCGATGCCGGCGAGCCGCAGCGCCATCGAGTTGGCGATCGTCACGTGCCCGCAGGCGCGCACGAGGGAGACCGGGTGGTCGGGCGCGACGGCGTCGAGCTCCTCGCGGAACGGATGCCGCTTCACGTCGAGCTCGAACTGATCGTAGCCCCGCGCCAGGATCCAGCGGCCCGGCGGCAGCGCCTGCGCCCGCTCGCGGATCTTGCCGAGGAGATCGTCGAGGGTACGGGCCGCCGCCGGCGTCACGTCGACATCCAGCATGCCGAGCCCGTAGGGCAGGAGGTGCATGTGGGCGTCGTAGAGGCCCGGCGCCGCGAGCCGGCCACGGAGATCGACGACCCGCGTCCCCGGACCGATCAGCGGTTCGAGTTCGGCCGCGGTGCCGGTCGCCAGCACCTTGCCGGCCCAGAGCGCCACGGCCTCGGCCATGCCCTCCTTGAGGCCGCAGAACACGCGGCCATTGGTCAGGATCGTCTCGGCTTTCGGGAACGCCGCCATCTCTCTGTCTGCCTTCTGTCGGGTCAGGCCGCTGTCGTCTCAGACGCGGCCATGGCGGCGCGCTTCTGCTCGTAGAGCGCCAGCCGGGCCTGGAGCCGCGGATGGCGCTCGCCT
>JAEWKL010000613.1 GCA_023386115.1 Pseudomonadota bacterium | reverse complement strand
GGCCCGGCCAGCGGCGGCGGGGAGCCGAGAGCATCCAGGCCGGCAGCGCGTCCGCGGCGGGGGAGCCGTCATGGGCGGAGGCGAGGCTGGGCCACCGCGAGAAGACCTGTCCCGAGCCCTGACTCATGCCATCCTCCGCCCGGGGCGCGCTTCCGGTGCCTCCGGTGACTCTTCGGCAACGCGCGAGCGCCGTCGGCGAGCGCCGGCCGGCCTTCGCGGCGGCGGCCGTTGCCGAGGCGCACCGGAGGGGGGTCTAGGCGAACCCGCCGCCCCCGTCGCCGATACGGGTGTATAATAGCGCGGCCGTACGGCGGCTTGGACATTGTCGCGCATGGATCTGCATTCTCACGGCGCGTTCAAGTTTCCCAAGGCCGGCCTCGTTGCCTCGTCGCAGGAGCGGGGCTGGTCGGGCGTGGCGGCGGAGCTGCGCTGCCATCCGCCCGGGGAGCTGCCGGCGATCGTGCCGACGCAGATGGAGATCACCATCGCGACGCGGCGCAGCCCGGGCGCCTATGTCAGCCGCAAAGGGGCGGGCCAGCGCCAGCGCACCGCCGTGGAGGCGGGCACCGTGTGGTTCTGCCCGGTCGGCGTGGCCGAGGACGACATCGTCATCTCGGGCGCCCTGCATGACATCCTGCACGTCTACCTGCCGGTCGAGCGCTTCGCCCACATGGCGGACCTCTACGGCGATCCGCGGATCCGCGCCGACGCGGTCCGCTACCTCGCCGATGTCGACGACGACCTCGTCCGCCAGCTCGGGCTCGCGATCGGCCGCGAGCTCCAGGCCGAGACCTCCGCCGGACGGATGCTGGTCGAGGCGGCCTCGCTGTCGCTGGTGGCGCGGGTCGCGCAGATGTACGGGCACGACGGCCCGGAGCGGGCCGAGGCGGGCGAGGCCGCCTCGACCTGCCAGGCCCGGATTCGCCGGGTGACGGACTTCATCCGCGACAACCTCGACCGCGACCTCACCGTGACCGAACTCGCGGAGGTGGCCTGCCTGAGCCCGTTCCACTTCTCGCGGATGTTCAAGGCGGTCACCGGGAGCACGCCGCACAGCTTCGTCAGCGCCGCGCGTCTCGAGGAGGCCCGGCGCCTCCTGTCCCGGACCACGGCGCCGCTCGGCGAGATCGCCCATCGCTCGGGCTTCTCCGGACAATCCGCCTTCAACATCGCCTTCAAGCGGGCGACCGGCTGCACGCCAGGTGACTATCGACGCCAGCAAAGCCCGCAATAGCAAGCGCCGCAAAGACCAGAGCAGGAATCGAAAAGACAGTTCCTGAAGCCTCGGTGATCATGCACCCGTAGCCTCCGGGTGCTGGAATGATTATCGATTGCGCTTCCTCATCGTCTCGCATGCGCAAGGTGCCGCTGCGGCCCGACCGTGATGGGCATGCGCCGCCCGGCCGGATGCCGGGCCTGAACGGTGCGCGGATGGCCGATCACCTCGGGGTCCGGGCGGGCGCGACGCTGAGCGTGCCGCATCGGACCGGCGGCCCCCTGGTCGTCACCCGCCTCCAGGGCCTGCTCTCGCCCGGAATCCGGACCCCGCCCCTCAAGCAGGAGGCGGCGTACAGCATCGTGGTGCAGGTGCGGCCGCTGCTGCATCACGACTTCATCGTGGGCGGGCGGCAGGTTCATGCCGGCGCCGTTCCGGCCGATGCCGTCAGCGTCGTGAGCCTCGCGGATTGTCCGCGCTCGGTCATGAGCGGCCCCCTCGACGCGGTCCAGTTCTATGTGCCGCACGCCCTCGTCGATGCCGTGGCCCGGGAGAACGACGTTCCGCCTCCCTCCCACCTCGCCTGGCCCCGGGCGGACCGGGATCCGGTCGCCGCCGGCCTCGTCGCGCTGCTGCTCCCGGCCCTGGCCGAGCCCGATCCGGCACGGGCGATGTTCGTCGAGCACACCGCCATGGCCTTCCTCGCCCACGCCCTCGCGCACTACGGCGACGGTGCCGCCCCCGCGGCGCGGCCGGTCCGCAGCGGCCTCTCGCCCTGGCAGGAGCGCCGCGCCCGCGACATGATGCAGGCGCGCTTCGGGACCGCGCTGACGATCGCCGAGGTCGCCCAGGCCTGCAAATTGTCGCCGAGCTACTTCGCGGCGGCCTTCCGGCGCAGCACCGGCCAGTCCCCGCACCGCTTCCTGTCGGATCTCCGCATCGCCGAGGCGAAGCGCCTGATGCTCGGCACCGGGAAGCCGCTGGCCGAGGTGGCTCTGCTCTGCGGCTTCGGCGACCAGAGCTACTTCACGCGGGCATTCTCGCAGGCGGCCGGCACGAGCCCGGGGCAGTGGCGGCGGGCGAACCGGGAGGATGGCGGCGCGGCGCACCACTCGGAGGATCGTTAGGCCGAGGATCGTCAGAGGGCGTGCGGCGCGGCCCCCTCGACGCCGATCACCGATCCCGCCCCGTCGAGGAACAGCCGCACCTTCATGGCGACGATCTCCGACACGTCGTCGACGGGCATGGAGTACACGAACTTGCGCACGCCGAGATAGAAGATGCCGGCGTGCAGGCTCCAGATCGCCTCGATCTCGAGCGGCGTGACCGGCTGCTCCGTGATCGGCGGCCGGCCCAGGTCGTCCCGGATCTGCGCGATGATCAGGGTGAAGACCCGCTCCTTGAGCAGCTCGAGGTAGCGGGTGTTGAAGTCGAGGCCTTTCAGGCCGGCGAACATGAACAGGCGGATCCACTCGTAGGTGAGGATCACGCTCGCATAATCGGTGTAGAAGGCGATCAGCCGCTCGCGCAGGGGGCGGGACCTGTCGCGGATCGTCTCTTCCCAGAACGGGTTCCAGCGGCGCAGGAACACCTCCTGGTAGACGCGCTCGACGAGCGCCTCCTTGGTCGGGAAATAGCGGTAGAGCAGCGGCTGGGTGACGTTCAGGCGCTTAGCGAGCTCCCGCGTCTGGCCCTCGAACCCGAATTCGGCGAAGAAGCCGACCGCCTCGCGCACGATCTCCTCCTCGCGCTGGGCGGGGGTCAGGCGGCGGCGCGCCGCCTCGGACGGCCGCGCGGGGGCCGGGGGCGTGCGGCGGGGAGCCGTCACGAATTTCGTCGTCGCATCCACCTGCGCTACTTATCACGCGGCATTGCGGCTTGGCCACCAGGGGCCGCCTGGCCGCCAGGTGCCATGACCGGGCGCTCCCGTCGCGCGGGCGCCGACACCGGGGACGGGACGGCGGAGTGATCGCATGATCACTCCGCCGGCGGCCTCACGCGGCGCGATCGAGCCGCAGGGGCGGGTTGGCGCTGTCGAGGAACTCGACGGTGGTGAAGACGAGCTCGGTCTCGCCGACATTCTCGAGGTCGTGGATCATGAAGACGCCCGCCGCGTAGCGGTGGTGCTGCGTGTCGCCGGGGGCGTAGGTCACCTCCGCGACCCGGCCGTCGGCGTAGTGCGAGCGCGCCCGCCCGCCCGTCACCGCCGTCCAGAAATAATCGAGCACGTGGGTGTGGAAGCCGATCCGCTCGCCCGGCGCGAGGCTGAGCAGCCAGACCCGGACGCGCTCGGTCTCGGAGACGAGGCGGGTGCCGACCTGCCCGTTGCCGGCGCGCGCCGCGAAGTCCCGGCGCAACGATTCGGGCCAGGCCTCGGGCGGGGTCGGCCAGTCGTAGGACGCGGAGTCACGGGGCGCAGAACCGTGGTGCGCAGAACCGTGGTGCGCAGAACCTTGGCGCGCAGAACCTTGGGATGCGGTCATGGGATGCTCCTCATCAATGGGCGGCGACGGGATGGGGCCGGCCGCTTCCGGTCTGGGCGGCGACGTGCTGGGCGCGGAAGGCGGCGCGGGCGGCGGCGGCCGCCGGGCTGCGGTCGAGGCGCGAGACTGCGACCGCGGTCAGGAAGGCGAGCGGCACCGAGACCAGGGCCGGGTTGTCGTAAGGGAACGGCGCGGCGCCCAGGGACAGAACCGCGGTCCAGATCCCAGGCCCGAGAATCATCAGGCCGAGCGCGCAGCCGAGCCCGGCGAGGGATCCGGCGACGGCGCCCCGCGTCGTCAGGCCCGGCCAGGAGACCGAGAGCACCAGGACCGGGAAGTTGGCGCTCGCCGCGATGGCGAAGACCAGCCCGACCAGGAAGGCGATGTTCTGGTTCTCGAAGGCGAGTCCGAGCGCCATCGCGCAGAGGCTGATGACCACCGTGGCGCCCTTCGAGACCCGCACCTCCTCGGCCTCGCTCGCCCGGCCCCGGCGCAGGACCCGGGCGTAGAGGTCGTGGCTCGCCGCGGAGGCGCCGGCGATGGCCAGCCCCGAGACCACCGCCAGGATGGTCGCGAAGGCGACGGCCGAGATGAAGCCGAGGAGCGGCGCACCGCCGAGCCGGTCGGCGAGGTGGAGCGCCACCATGTTGGGCCCGCCGATCAGCCGTCCGGCGGCATCCGTGAAGGCCGGCTCGCCGAGCACGAGCGCGATCGCCCCGAAGCCGAGGACGAACAGCAGGGTGTAGAACACCGTGATGAAGCCGGTGGCGACCAGCACCGAGAGCCGGGCCTGGCGGGCATCCGCCACGGTAAAGAACCGCATCAGGATATGCGGCAGGCCGGCGGTGCCGAAGATCAGCGCGACCCCGAGCGACAGGGCCGAGACCGGATCGCGCACGAGGCCGCCCGGCGCCATGATCGCGTGGCTCTTCGGGTGGAGGGCGACCGCCCGGGCGAACAGGGCCTCCGGGCTGAAGCCGAAGCGGGCGAGGATCAGCCCGGCCATCAGCGCCGTGCCGAAGAGCAGCAGCACCGCCTTGATGATCTGCACCCAGGTCGTCGCCCGCATGCCCCCGAAGGCGACGTAGAGCATCATCAGCACGCCGACGAGGGCGACCGCGGTGGCGTAGGGCAGGCCGAACAGGAGCTCGATCAGCTTGCCGGCCCCGACCATCTGGGCGATCAGGTAGAGCAGCACGATGACGAGGGTGTTGAGGCCCGCGACCAGCCGCACCGGCACCTCGGACAGGCGGTAGGCGACCACGTCCGCGAAGGTGTAGCGGCCGAGGTTGCGCAGGGGCTCGGCGATGAGGAACAGGATCATCGGGAAGCCGACCAGGAAGCCGACCGCGTAGATCATCCCGTCATAGCCCGAGCCGTAGACGAGGGCCGTCACGCCCAGGAAGGTCGCGGCCGAGGTGTAGTCGCCCGCGATGGCGAGCCCGTTCTGGACCCCGCCGAGGGAGCCGCCGGCGGCGTAGAAGTCGCTCGCCGTGCGGGTGCCGCGCCGCGCGGCCCGCGCCGTGATGGCCAGCGTGAGGGCCACGAAGGCGAGGAAGAGCCCGATCGCGACCGGGTTGAGAGCCTGGCGGCTCGTCGGGCCCGACAGGGCGTCGGCCGCGGCCGGTCCCGCGAAGGCCAGCGCTGGCACCGGCGCTGCCAGCGCCGGCAGGAGAAGGCGGGCGATCATCGCAGGTCCTCCCGCAGGCGGTCGCTCAGGGCGTCGAGCCGGGTATTGGCGACCGCGACGTAGATCGCCGTCAGGACGAAGCCGAGGGCGAGCAGCCCGGCCCCGGCGACGATGCCCCAGGTCGTCGTCGCGCCCTCCGCCACCGGCAGGCCGAGGAGGTTGGGGCGGAACGCGATGGTGAGGATATAGGCGAAGTAGGCCCCCGCCATCGCCGTCGCGAGCACCCGCCCGAGGCAGCTGCGCTCGAAGGCGAGGCGGCGGAAGGCCGGATGGCCCTCGATCCGCTCGATCTCCATGGGGTCGTCCTCCTGTGTTTCTCGGGGCGTGAGGTTTGTTCGGGATCAGGCGGCGAGCCCGGTCGCCACGGCCGTCTCGGCCATGACCGCCTCGGGCGACCGGTGGCGCTCGGCGAGCGCCTGCTCGCGGGGGGTGAGGATCTGCGCCTGCATGGAGGCGCCGAGTTCCCGCGCCCGCCGGACGACGG
>JAEWKL010000502.1 GCA_023386115.1 Pseudomonadota bacterium | reverse complement strand
CCTGTCCTCCGACCCGGCGACGCGGTTCGTGGTCCTCGACGTCGCCGTGAAGGACGGCAGGACGGTGAGCCGGCGGATCGAGGGCCTGCCGGGCCTGGCCGATGCGGGTCCGAAATTCCGCGACGCCACCGGGAATGCAAGCCTCTTCGCCGAGATCCCGGACCTCGTCGCCCGGATGGGCAACGAGGCCGACCTCGCCCGCCTCCTCGCCCTCCTCGGCCAGAGCCGTCCCTGATCTCCGACAAGAAGGCGTCCCCAATGACAGCCCTCACGACAGCCCCCCGCCGCATGCATCTCGGGCTCTTCCTCCAGGGCGCCGGCCATCACGTCTCCGGCTGGCGCCACGCCGACGCCGAGGCGGGCAGCGAGAATTTCGACCTGCTGCGCCGGGTGGTGAAGACGGCCGAGGCCGCGAAGTTCGACATGGTCTTCCTCGCCGACGGCCTCACCAGCGGCGTCGACGCCCACCCGTCGATGATCGCCCGGTTCGAGCCCCTGACGCTCCTCGGCGCGCTCGCCATGGTGACGGAACGGATCGGCCTCGCGGCCACCGCCTCCACCACCTATGGCGAGCCCTACCACCTCGCCCGCGCCTTCGCGTCGATCGATCACCTGAGCCAGGGCCGCGCGGCCTGGAACATCGTGACGACCTCCTACGCCCGCACGGCCAACAACTTCTCGAAGAGCCACCCCGAGCACGACGCCCGCTACGCCATCGCGGAAGAGTTCGTCGATGTGGTGCGCGGCCTGTGGGACAGCTGGGCCGACGACGCCTTCCCGAAGGACAAGGAGCGCGGCGTCTATGCCGACCCGGCCAAGGTGCGCGTGCTCGACCATGCCGGGACCTATTACTCGGTGAAGGGCCCGCTCAACATCCCGCGCTCGCCGCAGGGGCACCCGGTGCTGATCCAGGCCGGATCCTCGGGTCCCGGCCAGGACCTCGCGGCGCGGGCCGCCGACATCGTGTTCACCGCGCAGGCGAGCTTGACCGAGGCGCAAGTCTTCTACCGCAGCCTGAAGCAGCGGGTCGCCGGCTTCGGCCGCGACCCGAACGCAGTCGCGGTGATGCCGGGCTTCCTGCCGGTGGTCGGGCGCAGCCTCAAGGAGGCGAGCGAGACGCTGAGCGAACTCGACCGCTGGACTCCCATCGAGAGCGCGATGCCACTGCTCGAGGAGCGCATCGGCCATTCCCTCAGTGGCTACGACCTCGACGGGCCGCTGCCGGACCTGCCGATCTCGGACCAGCTGCGCAGCCGCGCCGAGCTCCTGACCGAGCTCGCCCGCCGCGAGGGCCTGACGATCCGCCAGCTGGCACTCCGGGTCGCCGCGGGCCGCGGCCACCACATCGTGCTCGGCACGGCGTCCGACATCGCCGACCGGATGCAGGACTGGTTCGAGACGGGGGCCGCCGACGGCTTCAACGTCATGCCGCCCTACTTCCCGGGCAGTCTCGACGCGTTCGTGGCCGAGGTGGTGCCGATCCTGCAGGAGCGCGGCCTGTTCCGCACCGAGTACGAGGGCACGACCTTGCGCGACCATCTGGGGATCGCGCGGCCGGCCTGGCCGGGAGTATGAGCCGGGCTCGACCGAGACCTCCCGGCGTGGGACAGGGTGTCGGCCGATTTTCGTCTTGACGGCGGGTGGGCGTGGCCACACTGTCCCGCGCCATGTGCAGGAACCGGACCCATTGCGACCGACGCCGACGCCGCGCCACCCAAGCGGCGGCTCTTCGGGCTGCGCGTCGATCGGCGTTCGTCTGCACGGTGACGGCCTCGCGCTAGGCCCACCGCCGGAACGGTCCCGGTCCGCGTTCCTGAACCCCCGCAGCCCTCGGCTCCGGGGGTTTTTGTTTGCCCGAACCCCAGAGAGACACCACCATGAGCATGCGCGTCGGCATCGTCGGGATCAGCGGTTTTGGCGGCGGCGAGGCGTTGCGCCTGATCGCCAACCACCCGTCCTTCGAACTCGTCTACGCCGCCGGCGAGGGCAGCGCCGGCAGCCGTCTGGTGGACCGCTTTCCCGGCGTGCCGGCCAGGCTGGCCGAGCTGGTGATCGAGAAATGGGACCCCGCGACCCTGCCGCCGCTCGACGTGCTGTTCGCGTCGCTGCCGACCGGCAGCTCGGCCGAGGCGCTGGCCCGCGTCCCCGAGACCGTGAAGATCGTCGATATCGGCGGTGACCACCGCTACGTCGAGGGATGGGCCTATGGCCTGGCCGATATCTGGCCCGACCGGATCGTGGGCCGAAGCCGCGTCGCCAATCCCGGCTGCTTCCCGGCGGCGACGCTGATCGCTTTGGCGCCGCTCCTGGCCGACGGGCTGATCGAGCCCGGCAACATCGTGATCGACGCCAAGACCGGCATCTCCGGTGCCGGCCGGGGCGGCGGCGACAGCCGGTTCGGCTATGCCGAGAGCAACGAGAACCTCGTGCCCTACGGCCTGCTCAAGCACGTCCACATGCCCGAGATCGCCGGGACGATCGAGCGGCTGAGCGGCGGCAGCGCGGCCGGGCTGGTCTTCACGCCGCATCTGGTGCCGATGACCCGCGGCCTCCTCGTCACGATCTATGGCCGCGGCCGCGCCACGACGGAGCAGTGCCTGGACGCGGCGCGGCGCTTCTATGCCGGGCGGACCTTCGTCCGCGTGAGCGACAGGCCGCCGCAGACCAAGTGGGCGACCGGCTCGAACCTCGCCTTCGTCCATTATGCGGCCGATCCCGAGCGCAACCTGGTGATCGCGATGGGCGTGGTCGACAATCTCGGCAAGGGGGCGGCCGGTCAGGCGGTGCAGAATGCAAATCTGATCTGCGGCTTGCCGGAGCATGCGGGGCTGGACGGCGCACCTTTCTGGCCGTGACGGTCGTCCTC
>JAEWKL010000470.1 GCA_023386115.1 Pseudomonadota bacterium | reverse complement strand
CTGCTTCACCGAGGGGCCGATGAAGGCCTCGACCACGGCGCGGATGCGGGGATTCGGCACCGCCATCGCGTCGGCCAGCGCGTGGCCGCGCGCCCCCCCCAGGGCAGCGGCCCGGCGCGCGAAGACGGCCCGGTAGAGCGCCTCCTTCGTCCCGAAATAATAGCTGAGCTGGGAGAGCCTCACCTCCGCCGCCGCCGCGAGATCGCGCATCGACGCGCCGTCGGCGCCGCCGCGTTCGGCAAAGAGCCGCTCGGCTGCGTCGAGAATGCGCTCGCGCGTCGGCGACAACGACATCGGGTTCCCCTCGGCAGGGACCTCCCGCCGGCAACCGGCTCTTACCAGAAAGCCGCTCCTGCGCTATTGGTCGGACGTTCGTCCAAATCGCGCTCGGGGCAGGCATCCGGGATGGGAGAGGAACGCCGCATGATCCGTCACAGCCGCCTCGTCGATCTCTCGATCCCGCTGGAAAACGACGTTCCGGCCGATCCGCCGTTCCAGAAGGTGCGCATCGACTATCGCACGCACGAGAGCACGGCGCGGGAGATCGCGGCGGCGTTCCCCGGCCTGGCGCCCGAGCAATTGCCGGAGGGAATGGGCTGGGCCGTCGAGACGGCGACGATCTCGACCCATAACGGGACCCACGTCGATGCACCCTGGCATTACCACCCGACGCAGGATGGCGGCCGGCCGGCGCTGAAGATCGACGAATGCCCGCTCGAATGGTTCCTGCAGCCGGGCGTGAAGCTGGATTTCCGGCATCTGCCGGACGGCCACGTCGTCAGCCCCGCGGAGATCGATGCCGAGCTGAGGCGCATCGGCCATGAGTTGAGCCCGCTCGAGATCGTCCTCGCGAATACGCGCGCGGGGCAGCGTTACGGCGAGGCCGACTACATCCATTCGGGATGCGGTTTCGGCCGCGAGGCGACGCTGCACCTGGCGCGGCAGGGCATCAAGGTGGTCGGCACCGATGGCTGGAGCTGGGATGCCCCGTTCAGCCACACCGCCCGCCGCTTCGCCGAGACCGGCAACGCCTCGCTGATCTGGGAAGGTCACAAGGCCGGGCGCGACATCGGCTACTGCCAGATCGAGAAGCTGCACAACCTCGAGGCGCTGCCGCCGACCGGCTTCGTCGTCAGCTGTCTTCCGGTCAAGGTTCGCAACGGGTCCGCCGGCTGGACGCGCGCCGTCGCTCTTCTGCCTTGATGAGCGAACGACCGCGGAGAGGTTCCGCGGGCAGCGCCATCGTCACCGGCGCGGTCGCCCGGGGCATCGATACGCCGACGATGCCCGATCATCGCCCGGTCACACCCGATGGGGTCGCGGGCGCGTGCGACAAGCACCGGGCGATCCGTATTTCAAAATGATCATTCGGGAGGAAATATGAGGAAGGTTCTCTCCGCGATTGCCGGATTCGCCGCATTGTGTCTCTCCGGAGCGGCACAGGCCGAGATGTCGGGCGGAATGGTCAAGATCGGGGTCCTGACGGACATGTCCGGTGTCTATTCCGACATCACCGGCAAGGGATCGGTGATCGCGGCGCAGATGGCGGTCGATGATTGCCTCAAGGCCGAGTGCGCCGGCATGACGATCGAGGTCGTCTCGGCCGATCACCAGAACAAGGCCGATATCGGCTCGACGATCGCGCGCGAATGGATCGACCGACAGGGCGTCGATGTTCTCGCCGACATGTCGAATGCCTCGCTTCAGCTCGCCATCCCGCCGCTGCTCAAGGAGAAGAACCGAGTCGGCCTGTTCCCCGGTGGCACGGCGCGGCTGACCGGCGATGCCTGCCAGCCCGATCGCATCGTCCAATGGATGTGGGACACCTATGTCCAGGTCGCCGGCATCACCAATTACCTGACGAAGCCCGGAACGACATGGTACCTCGTCACGGCGGATTACGCGCTCGGCCACCAGCTCGAGGCCGACGCCAAAACCTTGATCACCGCGAAGGGCGGCACCTATCTCGGTTCGCTGCGTCATGCCTTCCCGGCCGTCGACCTGTCGTCGCAGCTTCTGACGGCACAGGGCTCGGGCGCCGACCTCATCGCGCTCGCCAATGCCGGCGGCGACACGGTGGCCGGCATCAAGACGGCACGCGACTTCGGCATCGGGCAGGACAAGCAGAAGCTCGTGGCCTTCTTCCTGACCGCCATGGACGTCAAGAGCGTCGGCCTCGCCGCTGCGCAGGGGACCGTCTTGACCGAAGGCTTCTACTGGAACCTCGATGACCGCACCCGGGCGTTCTCGGAGCGCTTCAAGGCCCTGCGCGGCGCCGTTCCGTCGGCGATCCAGGCCGGCGTCTATTCCTCGGTGCGCCATTACCTGAAGGCCGTTGCCGCCGCCAGATCGGACGATGCCGCCACGGTCATCGCCAAGATGCGCGAATTGCCCATCGACGACGATGTCGTCCGTCATGCCAGGCTGCGTGAGGACGGGCGCATGGTCCACGATTTCTACGTGTTCCGCGTCAAGGAGCCCTCCGCGGCGCGGAGCGACTGGGACCTCTACGACCTGATCGCCACGATACCCGGCGATCAAGCGTTCCGCCCTCTCAGCCAGAGCGCCTGTCCGGCGATCAAGCGCTAAAGTGCACCTCACACAACTCCCGCTGCGCTGACGCCGCCTCAGCGAGCGACGACGGTTGACCGGGAGCTTTGTGAGAGACACGAAGCATCCTTCCGCCCGCCGCGGACGGCCGCTGCCGACGTGGTCACCGGTTCGGCGGAAAAAGCGATGCGCAATCAAGGAACCAAGCAGAGTTGCGCCATGCAGCTCTGCTCAAGACGTCCGCCGGGGGGAAGCGCGGCCGGCATCAGCGGGCGTCTCCGGAATGGCGCGCTCCGGCGCTCTCCTATGACGACGCGTGTCGCGCCCGCGGAAGCGCGCGGGCGGGGAGGGGGCCGGCGCCGGAAGCTGCGCCAGGCGAGGCTTGACCGGGCGAGGTCTGGCCGGGCGAGGTCTGGCCGGGACGGCGCGCCCGTCGCGCCAATGCGGACAGAACCTGCTGGAGCGCGATGAAGACGAACAGCAGCGCGCCGGTGGCGATCTTCGCCCACCAGCTCGAGAGCGTGCCGTCGAAGGTGATGTAGGTGCCGATCAAGGCCTGGATCATCACGCCGAGGAAGGTGCCGATCATCAGGCCCTGCCCGCCGGTGAGCAGCGTTCCGCCGATCACCACCGCCGCGATGGTGTCGAGTTCGACCCCGACCGCCGAGAGCGAGTAGCCCGACGAGGTGTAGAGCGAGAACACGATGCCGGAGAGCCCCGCGAGCAGGCTCGACAGGGTGTAGATCGCCACGGTGCCGGCTCCGACGCGCAGGCCCATCAGCCGGGCCGAGACGCGGCTCCCGCCGAGCGCGTAGGCGAGCGTTCCGAAGCGCGTCAGGTGCAGGAGGAGGCCGCCGCCGATGAACACGGCCAGCATGATCGCCGCGACGACGGTGAGCCGCCCGCCGCCCGGGAGGCGCAGGCTCGCTTCGCTCACCGCATCGTAGAACGGGGTCGCGATCGGGATCGATGCGGTCGAGAGGAGGAAGCTCCCGCCCCGGGCGAGGAACATGCCGGCGAGCGTCACGATGAAGGGCGGCAGATCGAGGGCTGCGATGATCCAGCCCATGACCGCGCCGAACAGAGCCGCGATCGCGAGGGCCAGGGCGAAGGCGGCGAGCGGCGGCAGGCCCCAGCGCTCGATCGCGATGGCCAGGAACACGCTCGTGAAGGCGATCACCGAGCCGATCGACAAATCGATGCCGCCCGACACGATCACGAACGTCATGCCGACCGCGACGATGCCGAGGAAGGCGCTGTCGGTGAGGAGGTTGCCGACGACCCGCGTCGACAGGAAGGCCGGGAACTGCGCGGCGCAGAGCGCGTAGGCCGCCGCGAAGACGAGGGCCGTGACCAGGACGGGCAGATGGCGATTCACGACGCGCTCCGCCGGAACAGCAGGGACAGGCCGGCGAGCCGGGGCGACTGGACGAGGAGCACCGCGAGGACCACCACTGCCTTGACGAGAAGGTTCAGCTCCGGCGGGAAGCCGGAGAGCAGGATGCCGGTGTTCATCGCCTGGATGATGAAGGCGCCGAGCACCGCGAGCGGCACGCTGAACCGGCCGCCGAGGAGCGAGGTCCCGGCGATCACCACCGCGAGGATCGCGTCGAGCTCAAGCCACAGGCCGGCATTGTTGGCGTCCGCCCCGAGGATGTCGGCGGTGGTGACGAGGCCAGCGAGCGCCGCACAGAACCCGCTCCAGACATAGACGGCGAGCGTCGTCGTCCGCGTGCTCACGCCGGCGAGCGCGCTCGCCCGCGCATTGGCGCCGGTCGCCTCGATGAGGAGGCCGAGCGCCGTGCCGCGCACGACGAGCACGGTGACGGCGAGGACCGCCAGGGTCAGGACGATGGGGGCCGGCAGGCCGAGCACCTCGCCGTTGCTGAAGGCGGCGAGCCCCGGGGCGCTGAAGGTGACGATGCGCCCCTCCGTCAGGAGCTGCGCGATGCCCCGCCCGGCCACCATCAGGATGAGCGTGGCGATGATCGGCTGGATGCCCAGGATCGCGACGAGGAACCCGTTCCAGGCGCCGCACAGGATCCCGGCGCCGAGCGCCGCCGCGAGGACGACCGGCAGGGCGTGGGTGTCGGCGAGGCTCGCCGCGACGGCCCCGGCGATCGCCATGACGGCGCCGACCGACAGGTCGATGCCGCGGGTCGCGACGACGAGCACCATGCCGATCGCCAGGAGGGCCACCGGGGCGCCCCGGTTGAACACGTCGATCAGGCTGCCGAACAGCCGGCCGCCCTGCATCCGCAGGTCGAAGAATTGCGGCGAGACCAGCCAGTCGACGAGCAGGATCGCCGCGAAGGCGACGACCTGCGGCGCGCCGCGCCGGGCGAGACGGAGGGAGAGGGCGTGCATCGGTCAGGCGGCCTCCGCGGCCTCGTCGCCGGCGATCGCCTTGAGGATCGCGGTGACGTCGACGGCCTCGGCCTCGAGGGTCGCGATCTGGGCGCGGTCGCGCATCACGACGACCCGGTCGGCATAGGTGACGATCTCCTCGAGCTCCGAGGAGATGACCACGAGGGCGAGCCCCTCGTCGCAGAGCCGCCGGATCAGCCGGATGATCTCCGCATGCGCTCCGACATCGATGCCGCGGGTCGGCTCGTCGAGGATCAGCACCTGCGGATCGGTGGCGAGCCAGCGGGCGAGGAGCGCCTTCTGCTGGTTGCCGCCCGAGAGCAGCCCGATCGGGCGCTCGGGGTCGGGAGGACGGATGTCGAGCATGGCGATGTAGCGGCGCGCGAGCGCGACCTGCTCCCGCCGCGGAATCGGGCGGAACGGGCCCCGCCGGGCCTGGAGCGCCAGGATGATGTTCTCGCGGACGCTCAGCTCGGCGACGATGCCGTCCGTCTTGCGCTCCTCCGGGCAGTAGCCGAAGCGGTGGCGGATCGCGTCGCGCGGCGTGCGCAGCCGGACGGGTGCGCCGTCGATGCGGGCCTGCCCCGTCTGCGCGACCTCGGCCCCGAAGAGGAGGCGGGCGGTCTCCGTGCGGCCGGAGCCGAGGAGGCCTGCGAGGCCGACGACCTCGCCGCGCTTGAGCGTCAGGTCGAAGGGCGCGACGTAGCCGGGCTTGCCGAACTGTTCGTAGCGAGCGACCTCGCCCGCGGCCGCGCCGCCGGGACGGTGCCGTTCGCCGGGACCGTCCTCGGCCGTGGCCTCGCTGAGCTCGCGCCCGAGCATGGCTTCGATGAGCTTGAGGCGCGGGAGCGCGTCGGTCGCCCAGGAGCCGACGAGCCGGCCGTTGCGCAACACCGTGATCCGGTCGGTGACGGCGTAGACCTGATCGAGGAAGTGCGTGACGAAGACGATCCCCAACCCGCGGGCGGCGAGGCGGCGCATCACGCGAAACAGGATCTCGACCTCGTGCGCGTCGAGGCTCGCCGTCGGCTCGTCGAGGATCAGAACCCGGGCCGACAGGTCGACGGCGCGGGCGATGGCGACGAGATGCTGCACGGCGACGGAGTAGTCGCCGAGCAGCGCCCCCGTGTCGACCGCGAGATCGAACTCGGCGAGCAAGGCGGCGGCGCGCCGCCGCATCTCGCCGTGGCGGACGAAGCCGAACCGGGTCGGCTCGCGGCCGAGGAAGAGGTTCTGCGCCACCGAGAGGTTCGGCAGGAGGTTCACCTCCTGGTAGACGGTGGCGATGCCGGCATCCTGCGCCGCCTCGCCCGAGCGCGGCGCGATGGGCGTGCCGTCCAGCATCACCGTTCCGGAATCGCGCGCGACGATCCCCGTGACCGTCTTGATGAGGGTCGACTTCCCGGCGCCGTTCTCCCCGAGAAGCGCGTGGATCTCGCCCGCCCGCAGCGTGAGATCGACGCCGGTCAGGGCCGGGAAGCCCGCGAAGCTCTTCGTGAGGCCGCGGACCGCGAGGAGCGGCTTTCCGGGATCCTGGCTGACGGACATGCGGTCGGCTCCGGGACGGGCGACGTCAGTAGCCGAGGCCCTTCTTCGACTCGTAGACGGCCTGCGGGTCGTCGGCGGCGGTGAAGAGCTTCGATTCCGTCTGGATCCACTTCGGCGGGACGGTGCCCTTGGCCTTGTAGGCGAGGACCGCATCGAGGGCCGGGCCGGCCATGTTCGGGGTCAGCTCGACGCTGGCATTCGCCTCGCCGGCCAGCATCGCCTTGAAGATGTCCGGAACGCCGTCGATCGAGACGGTGAGGATGTCCTTGCCCGGCTTGAGGCCGGCTTCCTTCATGGCCTGGATCGCGCCGACCATCATGTCGTCGTTGTGGGCGTAGACGGCGCAGATCGAGCGTCCGCCCCCCTCGGCCTTGATGAAGCTCTCCATCACCTCCTTGCCCTTCGACCGGGTGAAGTCGCCGGTCTGGCTGCGCACGACCTTGATGGTCGGGGCGGAGGCAATGCCCTGCTCGAAGCCCTTCTTGCGGTTGGTCGCGACGCTCGCGCCCACGGTGCCCTGCAGTTCGACGACGTTGCAGGGCTTCGCTCCCACGGTCTTGGCGAGCCACTCGCCCGCGACCTTGCCCTCGTGGACGCTGTCGGAGGTGACCGCCGTGAGGTAGAGGTCCTTGGCCGAGGAGTCGATGTCGCGGTCGAGGAGCACCACCGGGATCTTCGCCTCGCGGGCCTCCTTCAGGACCGCGTCCCAGCCCGTCGCCACCACCGGCGCCAGGAAGATCGCGTCGACGCCCTGGGCCACGAAGGAGCGGATCGCCTTGATCTGGTTCTCCTGCTTCTGCTGCGCGTCGGCGATCTTCAGGGTGACGCCGCGCTTCTGCGCCTCGGACTTGGTGACGGAGGTCTCGGCGGCGCGCCAGCCCGACTCGGAGCCGATCTGCGCGAAGCCGACCGTCACGCCGGCCGCCGAAGCGCCGGAGGCGACGAGGCCCGACAGGATCGTGGCGGCGAGAAGGCGATGCGTCCTGGTCCCGAGCATGAGCGTCTCCCTAGATACTTGTCGCGGCGCATCTGCGTGCGTGATTCGAGCATGCGGCAGGGTCAAACCGGACGCAATAGTCATATTGTAAGATTTTTTGGATCAACGGCCGTTAGGGAAGGTGAGGCACGGGAGAACGGGCCGCGCCGGATCGCGCGCGACCCGCACGACCAGGTCGGCCGGACGGCGACCGGCCCATCCCTCCGCCTGAAGACCCTGGAGCGGGACACCGGGGCGGAGGCAGCGAGCGGCCAGCATGGCGCGGTGCCGGCGGCGGGCTTTCACGATCGCGCGGTCTCTCGCACGTGTGACCGGCACCGGGTCCTGCCGCTCTCGCCTGGGTGGAATCCTTCGGCGGCCGCCTCGTCCGGGCCGACAACGATCGCGCGGTGCCGCACGATCAGGTCGAGCTCCTCGAACGACCCGGAGACGAGGATCGCGATGCGCGCGCGGCCCGTGAGCAGACCGTTGTGGACTGGGCGGTGATCCTCCGCGGGCCGGCCGGTGAGGGACTTCGGTGAGCAGCAGTGGGCGATCTGCTCCCCTTGTGCGTTGGTTCGTCCAAAGCGTGGCATCCTGCCCACAGAGGCGCTCACCTCGCTCGCGTGAACCCCTTCGCAGCGACGTCATAGTCGAGAGCCTGCCCTTGCGTCTCAACGATCGTGCAGTCCCGTATCGTGGGTCTCATTGTCGCGTCGGATCAATATTCGATAGAGCGAGTTCGCCTACTATTGTTATGCAGATGAGCATTGGTGTTATTTGAAAAATTTATTATATTGCAACATTGTTCCGATCACGAGGAAGTCAATTCCGAAATTTTCACGAATCATCGCCGATAAAGTCGCTGCTCATATCAAGTGACATGTCAAGTGTTTGCGGTAGATAAAAATCGAACTTGACGTACGGTACCTAGATTTCTATCGAGCGAACATCAGATCAGCAGAAATTTCGGGGCAGGGCGCATGCCGTCGAGCGGAGCGGTGAACTCTGAGCGGATCGACGCGCGTCTTGCCGAGTCGACCTTGTGCGAGGCGCTGACAGCGCACGCGCGGGGCGAGGCCGGCATCGTCTTCGTGGAGGCGGGACGCCGCTCGACGCGGCTGTCCTACGCGGACCTGCTCGATCGCGCGCGGCGTTGCGGCGGAGCCTTCCTCCGCCAGGGCGTCCGGCCCGGCGACGAGGTGATCATCGCCACCGACAACCAGCCCGCGTTCGTGGTCGCGTTCTGGGCCTGCATCCTCAACGGGTTCGCGGCGGTGCCGGTGGCGGTGCCGTCGACCGAGGAGGGCGCGCTGAAGCTCGCCCGGATCTGGACGATCCTGGCCCGGCCTTGGGTCGTCGCGGACGGGCCGGTCGCCGAGCGGGTCGCGCCGGTACTCGGCCGGTTCGAGCCGGAGGCGCGGGCGCGGCTGGCGGGAATCGCCGAGCGCACCCTCGCGGATCCCGTTTCGTGCCTCGACGGCGGGCCGGCGCCCGTCCGGCCGGCCGTTCCGGGCGACATCGCCTTCATCCAGTTCTCGTCAGGATCCACCGGCGCCCCGAAGGGCGTGACGGTGACCCACGCCAACCTCCTGGCCAATTGCGACGGGATCTGGCGCGACATCGGCGCGGCCGCCGACCCGCACCGCTTCGTCAGCTGGATGCCGCTGACCCACGATTTCGGCATCATCTGGTTCCACATCCTGCCGGTGGTCCGGGGAATCGAGCACGGGCTGATCCCCACCAAGCTGTTCGTGCGCAGTCCGACGATATGGTTGCAGGCCGCTTCCGACCTGAAGGCGACGGTGCTCGGCGGGCCGAACTTCTCCTACCGGCATCTCCTCAAGCTCTGGGAGCCGGACCGGCCGCGCGACTGGGACCTGTCGGCGGTGCGGATCATCGTCAACGGCGCCGAGCCGATCGCCGCCGAGCTCGCCGCGGAGTTCGTGCGGGCCCTGGCGCCGTTCGGCCTCGGCGCAGAGGTCATGACCCCGGCCTACGGCCTCGCCGAGGGCACCCTGGCGGTCACGTTGACGCCCTGGCACGCGCGCCTGCGACGGGTCGCCCTCGACCGGCGCCGGGTGAGCCCTGGCGACGCGGTGGTCGAGGTCGCGCCGGACTCACCCGACGCCGTCACTTTCGTGTCGGTCGGCGCGCCGATCGCCCACGTGTCCCTGCGCATCGCCGACGAAGCCGGCACGCCCTGCGGCGACGGCGTGGTCGGCCGCATCCAGATCCGCGGCGCCAGCGTCACCGCCGGATACTATCGCGATCCGGCGGCGACCCGCGCGGTCCTCGGCGAGGACGGCTGGCTCAAGACCGGCGATCTCGGCTTCACGCAGGGCGGCGGGCTGGTGATGACCGGCCGGCGCAAGGACATCCTCATCGTCAACGGCGTCAATTACTACCCGCAGGACATCGAGCGGGTGGTCGGCGACGTCGAGGGCCTCGACCTCAACATGGCGGTGGCGGGCGCCGTCCCGGTGACGGAAGCGGGGGCCGAGCGCGAGGGCGTCGCCGTCTTCGTGCTCCACCGGCGGGACGCCGCCGGCTTCGTGCCGCTGGCGCGCCGGATCCGCGACCGTGTGCTGCGCGAGATCGGCATCCCGGTCGACGTCGTGGTGCCGGTGACCCGGATCC
>JAEWKL010000433.1 GCA_023386115.1 Pseudomonadota bacterium | reverse complement strand
GAGGACGAGCGCCCACCGCCGCCGCCGCTCGACATGGCCGGCTGGCGCGAGCCACCACCGCCACCGCCCATCGCGCCGGACCGGCCGAAGGAGCTGCCACCGCCGCCGCCCGAGCGGTCATCCATGTAGCCGCCGCTGCTGCCACCGCCGCCTTCGCCATACTCGTCCGAGCCGCCCTGGCGGCTGTCGAGGATTGTGAGCTCGCCGCGGAAGCGCTGCAGCACGATCTCGGTGGTGTATTTCTCGACGCCGGACTGGTCCTGCCACTTCCGGGTCTGGAGCTGGCCCTCGACATAGACCTTCGAGCCCTTGCGCAGGTACTGCTCGGCGACGCGGGCCAGATTCTCGTTGTAGATCACGACCGAGTGCCACTCGGTCTTCTCCTTGCGCTCGCCGGTCGCCTTGTCCTTCCAGGACTCGGACGTGGCCAGGCGCAGGTTCACCACCGGATCGCCGGAGGCCAGCCGGCGGGTCTCGGGATCGCGCCCGAGATTGCCCACCAGGATCACCTTGTTCACGCTGCCCGCCATCCCGCTCTCCTCTCGTTCCATCTCACTCGGGCGCACGCCCGGCCGACGCCGCGGACCACCGCTTCGGTCACGCGAGTTGGGCCGAACAGGCCTGGACCGGCAAGGGGAGGGGCGCCTTTGTGCCCGCTACACACATTGCCGAGGCCTGCGTGTGTTCTACATTTGTTCGGAGACAGAGGCAAGCGCCGTCCGGAAAGCCCAGACGGCGCCGAGGCTCAGTCGAGGGCGTCCAGCGACTGCGCCACGTCGGCGATCAGATCCTCGATCGATTCCAGGCCGATCGACAGCCGCACGGTGTCCGGGCCGACCCGGGCGGCTTCCTTGTCGGCGGCGGGGAGCTGGCGGTGGGTGGTGGTCGCCGGGTGGATCGCCAGGGACTTGATCTCGCCGATATTGACGAGGTGCGAGATCAGGTTGAGCCCGGTGATGAACTTTTGCGCCGCCGCCTCGCCGCCCCTGAAGCCGACGGTGAAGATGGAGCCCGCGCCCATCGGCGCGTAGCGGTTCGCCAGCGCCTCGCCGGGCTGGCCCGGCAGCGACGGGTAGCTCACCCAGGCCACCTTCGGGTGGTCCTTGAGGAAGGCCGCGACGGCCTTGGCGTTGGCGCAGTGGCGCTCCATGCGCAGCGGCAGGGTCTCGGTGCCGGTGAGCGTCAGGAAGGCGTTCATCGGCGACAGCCCGGGGCCGAGGTCGCGCAGGCCGAACAGCCGGCAGGCGGTGGCGAAGGACGTCTCGGGGAAGCGCTCGGAGACGATCAGGCCCTCGTAATCGGGCCAGGGGTCGTTGATCAGGTTGTAGCGGCCGGAAGCCCGCCAGTCGAAGCGGCCGGCATCGCAGACGATGCCGCCGATCACCGTGCCGGAGCCCGACAGGAACTTCGAGGTCGAGTGGACCACGATGTCGGCCCCGTGCTCGATCGGCCGGATCAGGGCCGGGGAGGCGAGGGTGTTGTCGACGACGAGCGGCAGGCCGTGCTTGCGCGCCACCGCGGCGACGCCCTCGAGGTCGATGATCGTGCCGCACGGGTTGACGATCGACTCGCAGACGATCGCCCGGGTCCTGTCGGTGATCGCGGACTCGAAATCCTCGGGCGTCAGGCCGCGGGTGAATTGCGGCACGAGGTCGTAGCGCCCTTCCAGCCGGCGCATCAGCCCGAGCGAGCCGCCGAACAGCCGCGATGAGGCGACGTAGGCGTCGCCCGACTGCATCAGGGTCATCAGCACCAGGAGCATCGCCGACTGGCCGGAGGCCACCGCCACCGCCGCCTTGGCATTCTCCAGGGCCGCGACCCGGCGCTCCAGGGCCGCCACGGTCGGGTTCGAGCCGCGGGAATAGGAGAAGCCCGTCGCCCGCATGGCGAAGATGTCGGCGGCCTGCTCGTTCGAGTCGAACACGAAGCCGTTGGTGAAGTAGATCGGCTGCGCCCGGGCGCCCGTGGCCGGATCGGGCGCGGTGCCGGCATGGACCGCCCGGGTGGCGAAGTGCAGCTTGGTCGGATCGGTCATCGGGTTCGTCCGTGGAAGGGTCGGCTCAGGCGGCGCGGCGCACGGTGTCGTGGAGCGTCCGCACCAGGGCCGAGGGCGCGTAGGGCTTGGGGATGAACCGCGCGCCCGGCGGCATGTCGTGCGGGCCGGGGCTGCCCATGCCGGAGACCACCAGCACCGGGAGGCGCGGCCAGCGCCGGGAGACCAGGCGCGCGAGGGCGAAGCCGTTCATCGAGCCGAGCGGCATGTCGACGTCGGTCATCAGCACCTCGACGTCGGGCCGGCTCTCGAGCACCTTGAGCGCCTGGTCGGCATGGGGCGCCTCCAGCACGGTGAAGCCGGCCTCCGCCAGGGTGTCGGCGGCCTCCATCAGCAGGAGGCCGTCATCCTCGACGAGGAGCACCACCGGCGCGGCGTCGCAGGGAGCGTCAGGCCCATCCTGTCGGGAGGCTTCCTGACGGGAAGCCTGATCGTGTCGGTCTGGGTCGGATGTCATCGCGGGCAATGCGGGCGGGGGCGAAAGGTTGCGGCCGAAGGGTGCTGCCTATGGGTCCGCATCCCGTGGGTCAAGCGTGGCCGGAAAACGGCGCGGGATTGCTACGCCGTCCCGTCTTGCATGGCCGCGAGCGGCGCTTCGAGTTCCATCACCGCGCCCTCGGGCGGAAAGCGCAGGCTGACCCGACCGCCGAAGCTGTGCACGAGGCTGCGCTCGATCAGCCGCGAGCCGAACCCGTTCCGGCTCGGCGGCGCGACGGGCGGGCCGCCGCTCTCCTGCCAGCGCAGGCGCAGCAGGACCTCCGCACTCCCCGCAAGCTCCCAGGTGACGGCGACGCGGCCCGCCGGGCTCGACAGGGCGCCGTACTTCGCCGCGTTGGTGCCGAGCTCGTGCAGCATCAGGGACAGGGTCAGGACCGCGCGGGGACCGAGGCTGACGCGGGGACCGGCGGCGGCGAAGCGGCCGGGCTCCCGGTCGAGATGCGGCGCCATCGCGCCCTCGACCACCGCCGCGAGGTCGGCCGCCGCCCAGGCGCCGCGGATCAGCACGTCGTGCGCGTCGGACAGGGCCATCAGGCGGCCGTTGAACGCCTCCATCGCCGCGTCCAGGGTGGGGGCGCTGCGCAGCGTCTGGGCGGCGACCGCCTGGACCAGCGCCAGGGTGTTCTTCACCCGGTGCGCCATCTCCTGCATCAGCAGCGCCTGCTGCTCCTCGGCCCGATGCGCTTCCGTCACGTCGCGGGCGACCGCCAGCAGGCGCTCGGGATGTCCGTCTGCCCCCTGGATGGCTGAGACCACCACGTCCCACCAGCGCGGATCCTGGCTGCCGGAGGGCGCGCGGAATCGGCCGGTGCGCCCGGCCCGCGCGGCGGCGAGCGCCACCTCGGCGGCGATGCGGTCGCCGGGATCCGCCCAGGACGCGGCCCAGGCGGTGCCGATCAC
>JAEWKL010000406.1 GCA_023386115.1 Pseudomonadota bacterium | reverse complement strand
ACGCCTTGGCATCGACGTGTCGATGCGAAAGCGCGAGGGTATAATACCAACGGTCGTTCAAAACGACCTTTGGTTCCGTTCTCGAATTTTCGCCAAGCCTCTGGCTTAGCGTCGAAAATTCGAGTTGCATCAACGGCCTCGTCCAACCCGGGCCTGCCCGGGATCGAATCGATGCGTCAGCATCTTAGGCCGTTGGTATAAGAGTTCCGGAGAAGCCTCTGCCGAGAGTCGCCACACGCCACACGTCCCGCGCCGTCCCGAGGAGCGATGTTGCGGCAGGCACGCCGCTTCGTCGATGGCGTTCGTTCCAGGCGATGCTGGCAGTCAAGCGCCCGGCAGCGTCAGCAGACGGGCCGCCCAGTTGCATCGATGCCAGCGCGGTCCTGCTGTTGCATAATTGTCAAATGGACCGGGATAAACATCTCTCAATATGAATTCATCTTGTCTCTGATATTTTCCGGCGCCTGACTGCGTCGGACGACGCCAAGCGCGCACCACCGTTCGAAATGTCAGCGATGTCCATCGGCCTCAACCGGGATCTCCCCGGCATCGTCGCAGTCCCATCTCGCCGCACGTCGGACAGGGACGCGCCGTCGTCCACGGGCATCGCACGGGCGGGCGGAGAACTCACGAACCTCCAGCTCCTGCGCGCCCTCGCAGCGAGCCTTGTCCTCATCCACCACGTTGCGGTCTACGGGCAGATCCTGCGCGGAGCCGGGCGGCCCTTCGCCACCCTCGACGAACTGATGGGCGTGTGGGGCGTCGCGATCTTTTTCGCCCTGTCCGGGTTTCTGATGGCGCGGATGGTCACCCGCGACCCGCCTCTCGTGTTCCTGGCGCATCGGGTGAGCCGTATCGTCCCGACCTATTTCGCGGTGGTGGCCCTGTTTGCCGGCCTGTTCGCGGCCTTGGGCCTCGACCTCGGCGGCATCTCCGTGCTGGCCTTGTCGCTCGCGCCCGCGGGGCCGCGCAGCTCGCCGCTTCATGTGGAGTGGACCCTCGTCCTGGAACTCACCTTCTACGTGGGGCTGTTCCTGCTCGCCGCGATGCGACAGGCACGCCGTCTCGTGCCGGTCGCGGTCGCCTGGCTCGCCCTGCTCGCTGTCGCCTTCCCGCTGCTGCCGCCCGACAGCCGCAACATGATGCCACCACCGCTCTACCTCGTGCCGGTCACGGCTGCCTGCGCGCCGTTCGCAGGCGGGTTGCTGCTGCCACGGCTGATGGCGGCGGGTTGGGTCCGTCCTGCAACGGCGCTTCTTGCCCTGCCCTTCGCGACCGCCTGCTTCTTCGTCGATCCCGCGGCCGCGCGCTGGCTCGGCGGCATCGCGGCCGTGCTGATCGTCGGCGCAGCCGTCACGGCCCCCCCGGTGCGTCGTCAAGGCTCTGCGGCACGGGGGCTGATCGCGCTCGGCGATTGGAGCTACGTGCTCTATCTCACCCACCCGCCGGTGCTGATGCTCGCGAACTGGGCCTGCCCGCCGTCCTGGTCGGGTCCCGCCTACGCGGTCGTCTGTCTCGCGGGGGCACTCACGGCCGCCGCTCTCCTCGGACCCGTCGATGTGGCGACCTACCGACGCCTGCGGAGGCGGATCGATGCCGTGACGCCGGCAACGCTGCAACGGGCCCTGGCCGCCTTCCTCGTCGTCTTCACGGGCTGCGCTCTCTGGGGCAGCATCGAGACGGCGCGCAACGACTGGGCCGAGAGCCGGGCCCGCCACGCCATCGTTCTTGCCCGTGGATCGTGGGACTCCGTCGCGGCAGCAGAAGCCTCCATCACCCGGCGAGGTCTCGCTCTCCCCCCGACCCTGCGGGCGAGCGTGGACACGATGGAACGTGTCTCTGCGAGAGAGTACCTGGTGACCGCGCACGCCTTCAATCCGGCAACGACAGGTCCGGGGATGCATCTCGCGCTGTTCTGCGGGGGACGTCTCGTCGCCCTGGACAGGCCGCGCCGCGCGCGCGGAGATTTGGCCAGGCAGCCGGGCTATGAGGTCCTGGGCAAGCAGCGAATCGGCTACCGGGTTCGCCTTCCCACCGACGCTTGCAGCTTGGAGAATACCGTCGCCGTAGTCGTGGATCCATCCGGCTTGATGGCGGCTCTCCCTGCCGCAAAAATTTCGCAACAGAGCCGAGATGATTTTGAAATGACGCCACGTTGAGGCCGGTTGTGGCTACGGCAACATCATGGAATATGATCAGAATGGTGCCGTATCGCAAACACGCGCGTGGTATCAGATCATGCCCATGTTTCAGCTGGGCGATGGGCCGATCGCCGGGATGAGCGATCCGGCACCGAGGGCATGAGGGGATGCACTCCCCAGCGCCTCGCCGGTGTGCAAGGCTGTGGGGACGCCCCCCACCCGATGGGCAGCGGTGGTTCAGGATGTTGACGCGGGGCCATTGGACCCCTCGCGACGTGTCACTGCGAAGCCCACACCTCCAGGATCGTGCGCTTGGTGAAGAGGCGGGACTGGCACCGAATGGCGCCGGCCATGACCGCGGGCATCACGCCCGACACCCGACCGACGGCGCCGTCACCGTTGGGGATGGAGCGCCCGGTCGGGATGGTGGCATCAAAGTCCGTTCTCCCACCCTCGGTCGCCCTCCACGATCAAGCCAGAGGCTCGATCCTCGCCGTCGGCCTGTCGAGAACGGCATGCCACCTGAGGGTGTCTGATCGTCGTTGCATCATGTCTTTCGCGGCATTCAGGAAAAATATTGCCAAATATTACCACGGATCCAGAATATCATTTCATTTGACACTCTGAAACAACAAGAGCAGATTTTCAAGACAGACGACATCATCACGTTTTCGAGCCGAATTCTCGGAGCCACGGGCGTGGTTCGTGTAGGAAGGTTTACGATCATGATCGCACGCCGCCCGCCCCAGCGGATCCGCTCCGGCGTTCCTCGGGCATGACGGCGCCCTCGCGCCGGCTCGGCCCACCGGATCCGGTCGCGGTCGCGCGGGCGCTCGCCCCCGTCCTCGCCCCCCTCGCCGCCGCTGACGACCGCGAGGGGCGCTTCGCGGGCCCGAGC
>JAEWKL010000397.1 GCA_023386115.1 Pseudomonadota bacterium | reverse complement strand
ACGCCTTGGCATCGACGTGTCGATGCGAAAGCGCGAGGGTATAATACCAACGGTCGTTCAAAACGACCTTTGGTTCCGTTCTCGAATTTTCGCCAAGCCTCTGGCTTAGCGTCGAAAATTCGAGTTGGATCAACGGCCTCGTCGATCCCGGGCCTGCCCGGGATCGAATCGATGCGTCAGCATCTTAGGCCGTTGGTATCACGACTCAGCTCCGGAGCGACGCCGTCCCGGATTTCAGCCCGACCCCGTCCGGGACCGGCACCGAGGTCGCGCCGTAATTCGCATTGAGGGTGAGGTTCGGCCCCTCGTAGAGGTTGATCTGCCGGGCGACGATCACCGTGTAGGCCGACTGGTCGGCGACCGGCCGGCTGCTGTCGATGATCAGCCGGCCCGCCGGCAGGTAGATCGTGCCCAGCATCGTGCGGGCGTTGTCGCTGATGATGCGATACTGCCGCATCGGCGGCGCCGGGCCCGGGGGCGGAGGGGGCGGCGGCGTGACGTAGACGTCGATCGGCACCGGGACCGGGTTCGCGACGCTGCGCTCCTCGGCCATCAGCAGGCCGGCCATGAGGCCGCTCGTCGGTGCGGTGAGGCTGATCGTGGTGTCCTTGTCGAACAGCATCCCGCCCTTGTTGCCGGTGAAGTAGAAGCCGACTCCCTGGCCCGACAGGCTGGCCTTCTTGTCGACGACCAACGGGCCGTCCTTCATGACGTAGGTGCCGGGGCGCAACGTGACGACGGCGGTCTCCGTGATGTGAAGGCCGCCGCAATAGGTGCCGGGCTCGAGGGTGATGGTGGCCGTCACGACGTTGTGGCGCCGGGACTGCGACTTCGCGGTGGGATCGGCATAGGGGCTCAGCGCCGTGCAGGTGTAGTCCGGGCTCGGCAAGGGACGGTCCTTGAGCGGGTCGCCGATCGGCGTGCAGTCGGTGATCGGCGTCGGCGTGAACAAGGCCTTGGACCCGTCGAAGCCGCCCGCCGAGCAGATCGACATCGCCCGGGCTGTCGCGCTGTCCTTGCCCCGGATGCCGCTCGGGTTCACGGAGTTCGAGTAGAGCGAGCAGCCATCGGCGGTGACCTTCGCGTTCTTCTCCATGTCGAACGCCCCCTTGGCGGTGGGGTCGAGGGCGAGCAGGCACAGGCGGACCGAGCCGACGAGCTGGGCCTTCGCGCGGACGATCAGGGTGGTGGAGGGCAGGCTGAGCAGCTTGCCCATGAGCGAGGGCACCGTCTCCTCGATCATCGTCGACACGGAACTGCGCCTGTCGCCGATCTCGGCCATGATGCTGCTGCGGCGGTCGGCCGGCGTGTGCGCCTGCGCCTGGATCGTCTGCCGGGTGATGCTCGCCACCGAGACATCGTCGGCATTGGCGAGCTTGAGCATGTTGGCGCCGGCGAGCACCCCCGCGTCGGCGGCGCTCTGCAGCACGGCCTTGCGGTAGAGCAGCCGGCCGTACTCGACGCCGGCGCTCACCGAGGCCATCAGGACCGGCAGGGCGATCGCGAAGGCGATCATGACGGCGCCGCGGCGGTCCTGCGCGAAATGCCGGGGCAGACGGGCGGCGCGTCTCACGCGGTCGCCGGCCTTGTCTCCAGAAAGTGGGTTCGTCAAGGAATCCGCACCGCCGTTGTGCCTTGGTGGAAGGGGCGGGCCGCCAGCACAGGCTCCGCCAGATTGCGAGGTCGACCACGCACAGGCACCACGCCGAAGGCTGCGCTTTGATCTAACAAAGCCGAACTGAGGGAGATAATTTCTAACGAACCGTGAAAGCGGCAGGTCTGGAGCGTCGTTGTGCCAGCATTCGAGGTTGTCGTTACGGTATTGACCTACCCGGAAGCGCCGGCCGTGACGGCGATGTCTCGGAGGGCGGCCGCGCATGCGATTGCCGGCGAGGCGCTGGGACTGAGGCCAGGGCGGCGATGTCGGTCTTGATCGGCAGGAGCGACGTGCGGCTGTTCCGCGGGTCCGCGATGCATTCGGCGCCGCGCCAGGAGACGCGCTTGGCCCCGTCGTCCGTCGCGTGGATCACGACAGGGCCGATGCCGATGCTGCGTGAGGCGACAGCGATCCGGCGCAGACCAGCGGAGAGGGGATCGGCTGCAAGCCCCTCGCCGGCAGAGACATCGTCATGCTGGTCGCACGGGGCGTGCACATCGCGCAGTCGCGCGGGGGATACCTTGGATGATCGGGCGGCGCTGCGACGAGTCCGGTGCGGACCCGCCGCGGGATGCCCAGAGTCGGGTCGGCGGGTCAGGTCGGCGGGACCGACATCCGGCGCTCGGCGGCGGAGGCGGGCTTCGACGAAGCAGGTTTCTCGGTCGGGAGCGCCTTGGCGGAGGCCGGTTTCGGCTCGGCCTTCGGCGTCGGCTTCTCGGCCGTGGACGCCTTGACGGCAGCGGGCTTGGTGGTGGACTTGGTGGTGATGGGCTTGATTGCGGCCGGCTTGGCCGGCCCCGGCTTGGGAAGCGCCCCGGTCACCGCGACGTCGGCCGGCTTGCTCGGGTCCTTGCTCGGATCCTTGCCGGTGTCGAGGCCGTAGACGTCGTCGCGAAAATGCACCCGGCCGTCGGGCGTGGCGTAGCCGGTGAGATAGACGAAGGTCACCGGGACGGGCTTGGCCAGCTTGATGTCGCGGCGCTCGCCGGTGGCGATGCCGGTCTCGATCTCCATCGGGCCCCAGGTCGAGCCGGAGCCGTTCGGGCCCGGCGTGCCGTCGAGCAGCCAGCCGACCAGCGCCTTCACGTCGGCGACGCGCACGCAGCCCGAGGAATGGAAGCGCACGTCGCGGGAAAACAGCGACTTCGAGGGCGTGTCGTGCATGTAGACCGCGTGCCGGTTCGGCATGTCGATCCGCACCTGGCCGAGCGAGTTGTCGAAGCCCGGATCCTGGCGCAGCGTGTAGTTCACCGCCCGCTCGGTCGACCAGTCGACGGCGGTCGGCTGCACCTCCTGGCCCTGGCCGTCGAGCATGCGGATATGCATCTTGGCGAGGTAGCCAGGATCCTTGCGCATGTGCGGGATGATGTCCTTCTTGATGAGGGACACCGGCACGGTCCAGGTCGGGTTGAAGTTGATATTGGTGATCCTGGTCTCGACCGACGGCGAGGCGCGCTCCGGCTTGCCCACCACCGCGACGTAGCGGCGCGCCACGCTGCCGTGATCCACCGCCTCGACCGCGGCCGATGGAATGTTGACCACGACGTAGCGGTCGCCGAACGGGAAGCTCGACCCGATCAGCCGGTTGGCGGAAGCCGCGAGCTGGCGCTGGCGCACGCTCGCCGGCACGTTGAGGGCGGCCACGGTCTGGCGGCCGAGGAGCCCCGTCTCCGGCAGGTTGTGCCGGGCCTGGAAGCGCTTGAGCGCCGCGACGAGGCCGGGATCGAGGGCGTCGCTCTCCGGGCCGCCCGGGGCCAGGTCCTCGGTCAGGACGAGGTGACGGCGCAAGGCTGGGATCGCCGGGTTGCGCTCGCCGGGCTTCACCGCGAGGTCGGCCGGCAGGGACGGCCAGCCGCCGGCCTCGACCAGGGCCTGGTAGCGCTCGGCTGCCCGCAGGGTGTCGAGGAAGGTCGCCGGCGTCAGGGTCGGGGTGGTGTCCTGCGACATCCGCGCCACCACCAGCGGCGGCAATTCGCGCGAGACTTTTTTGGGAGCAGGTTTCCCCTCGGCGGGCTTCGCCTCGGCGGGTTTCGCCTCGGCCGGCCGGCTCTCACCGATCTTCGAGGCGGCCCCGGGCCTGATCGGGCCGACCGGCAGCGGCGCCGCGCCGCCCGGAACGGGAGAGGGTGAGGGCTCGGTCGTCACCTCGCGCCGGGCGGGCTCGACGGGCGCCGGCGGCACGGGTGCGGCCTGCGCGGCGGGCGCCTGAGCCTGGGCGGGTTGAGTCTGGAAGGCTGGGGCCTGAGGAATCGGGG
>JAEWKL010000353.1 GCA_023386115.1 Pseudomonadota bacterium | reverse complement strand
GTTCCAGGCGGCGCCGACGATCCGGCACCGGAACCGGGTTCCCGAGCGGTACCGGGTGGTGTCGGTTCCGGTCCATGACGAGCGCGGCCGCCTCATCGAGCGCAACGGCCTGATCTATCCGGCCGCGCTCGCCGCGCCCCCGGTGGACGGCGGCCTGCGCGACGGCCTGGAGCAGGCGGTGGAGGGCCACCACCTGCGCGCCGCCCGGGCGCTGCTCGATTGGTCGATGACCGCGCTGGCCGAGGCGAGCGGCCTGTCGCTCTCGACGGTGCGGCGCCTTGAGGAGGATGCCGAGGGGCAGGGCGCCCGGTCCCGCCACAAGGTGATCGCCGCCCTGCGCGGCGCCGGCATCCGCTTCATCGTCCTGGACGACGGCGAGGTCGCCGTCGCCCGGTCCTGACCCGGCCTCAGGGAGTGGCCGCTGCGGAGCGGGGAGGGGCGAACAGCCCGGCCGCGAGGAAGCGCTCGACCGCGAGCGCCGCACCGGCCGAGGAGAAGTGGCCGCTATCGGCGTACAGGAAGGTGTCGCCCTCGGCATAGGGACAGGTCCCTCCTGCGCAGAGGAGGGCGGCCGGGTCGATGAAGGTCGCGGTCGCCGGCAGCGCCGCCCGCAGGGCCTCGTTGAGGTGCGGCGTCTCGACCGGGCGCCAGCGCCCGGCGGTCCCTGGCGGGTCGTGGCGCTGGTGATAGGCCAGGAAGGCCGGATCGAGGGGGAATTCCGGCGATTGCCCGATCACGTGGACGCGGGCCCCGACGGCGGCGACCTGCGCCACTGTTTCACGCAGGCGCTCGGGGACATGGCGGTCGCGCTGCGCGCCCCAGCGGGCCGAGAGCACCACGTCGCGGATCCCGAGCCGGCGGATCAGCGCCAGGGCGTTCTCGTTGAAGGCGCGGCAATGCGGCACCACGTACGAGTCGATGCCGAGGGTCGGCTGGCACCCCGCCGCCGTGTACTGGACGAGGCGGCCCGGCAGCCTGTCGGCGTGCCGGATCAGGCCGGGCACGTAATGCGCCGCGAAGCTGTCGCCCCAGAGCAGCACCAAACCGTGCAGCCCGAGATCGTCCTTGCCCGCCGTGCGGATGCAGCCCTCCGGGTCCCAGGCCTGCCAGGTCTGGTCGGCGAAGAGGAAGCAGGTGCGGTGGTTCCAGGTCTCGGTGCCGGGCACCGGCCGGAGCCGGAAATCCGGGAAGCGGCCGGGCAGGCCGCCGCTCGTCACCCCGGCCCAGCCGAGGCCCGCCATCGCCAGGGTGGCGATCAGGCCGGACGCGAAGACCGGGCGCAGCCGCCGCGGCTGGGGCGTTGCGGGCGGGTGCCGGAACGGCTGCTCGACGAAGCGGTACGACAGGGTGGCGAGGACGAGCGTCGCGCCGATCACCGCGACCGTCTCGGGAGTTGTGAAGTCCCGCATCAGGGCGATCCGGCCGAGCACGATCAGCGGCCAGTGGACGAGATAGGCCGAGTAGGAGATCAGCCCGATGGCGACGAGGGGCGGGGCCGCCAGCAGGCGGGTCGCCGCATTGCGGGGCTCCTGCGTTGCGCCGAGGTGGATAAGCAGGGCGGCACCGAGGCAGGGGGGCAGGGCGCCGGCGCCCGGAAAGGGCGTGGCCTCGCTGTAGAGGAAGGAGGGCGCGAGGATGCCGGCGAGCCCGGCGAGTCCGGCGGCCTGACGAAGGAGCGGCGGTAGCGGGCGCGCCGCGCCCTGCGGCGCCATGGCCAGCAGCGTGCCGAGGAGGAGCTCCCAGGCCCGGGTCGGCAGCAGGTAGAAATTCGCGGTCGGCGCGGAACGGCCGGCATAGAGGCTCAGGCCCAACGAGAGCAGGGCGACCAGCCCGAAGGGGAGCCAGAGCGGCCTCAGGCGCAGGCGCAGCGCCAGGAGCAAGGATACCGGCAGGACGAGGTAGAACTGCTCCTCGACCGAGAGCGACCAGGTGTGCAGCAGCGGCCGGTAATGCGCCGCGGCGTCGAAATAGCCCGAGGCGCGCCAGAAATAGAGATTGGCCACCGAGAGCGCCGAGGCCACCGCGCTGCCGGCGTAATCCTCGAGCTGCGGCGGCAGCAGGATCCAGTACGCGGCGAGCGAGGTGAGGGCGAGGGTCGCCACGAGGGCCGGCAGGATGCGCCGGATGCGCCGGGCGTAGAAGTCCGCGAGGCCGATGCCGCCGCCGGCCGCCTCCCGCAGCAGCCCTTTAGTGATGACGTAGCCGGAGATGACGAAGAACACGTCCACCCCGACGAAGCCACCCGGCATCCAGGCGATGCCGACATGGTAGAGAATCACCGCCAGCACGGCGACGGCGCGCAGGCCGTCGATATCAGGCCGATAGCCGGAGGCTGTCGACTGACCGGTCACACCAGATTGCATGGTTCACGCCCCGGACGAAGGCCCGATCTTGTTGTTGATTGTCGAATGGAAGGTCTCAAGTTCAGTTGACGAATTTTCTCGTCAGATCAGTGCTGCGTGACGACAGCTGCTCGTTCTTTTGTGGCGCAAGTGTAGGAAGGAACCCTGCACGCTACAGCACACCCTTTATCCGTAATTGGCGGCTCTGATGCCGGCGATCGCTACCAGGAGTGTTGCAGGATTGTCCGTTGGTGCCGGCAGTCGACGATGCGGCTCGTCTTCGATCGGTGGAGTCGTTCTGGAAACCGGTCTTTTGTCACCGAAACGAACCGCGCCTCGCCTCTCCCCGGCCTGAGAGCGGCCGGGGTGGCGATCGGACGTTGTCGCGGTGATGCGCAAGTTGATCCGGCAACCATCCAACGGCCGAGCTCGATCTCGACCATCGCCGCCCTCGCCCCTGGTCTCCATCCCGCTCGGGAGAGGCGATCCCGCGACTTGCCCTGATCGACGAGGCTGGACGATCCATTGTCGCGCCGCGGTCCCGGGCGCCGAGGGGTGTCCGCGCGACGGGCAGGACGGACACATCACCCGACGGTGCATCGTCCGAAAGGTGCATCAGGCCCCGGCGGCCTCGGGCGTCGCGATGTCCGGGCCCACCACCTCAGAAATCGGCGTGCAGGCGGGTGCCGAAGAAGTTGGCCGGGCCGCGGTCGCGGTTGTAGGCGGGGTTCACCACCAGCTGGTAGTTGAACGACACCGTCACTGCCTTGGTGAGGCTCAGCGCGTAGTAGGTCTCGACGGCGCGCTCGGGGGCGTAGTTCAGGCGCCCGTCGCCGATCAGCAGGCCGAGGCCCCCATGGGCGAAGAACGCCCGGTGCGACGGAGACAGCCCGTTGATCGCCGCACCGATGCCGAGCGTGTCGCTCGGTCGATCCCAGGCGGTGCCCTTCAGCGAGAGCCCGCCCGAGAGGCTGCGATCGACATCGGTGAAGGACAGGCTCTCGTTGCGCCCGTCCGACAGGCTGGCCCGGGCGAACAGGCCGAGATCCGGCGTCAGCGCCTGCTCCAGGTTGAGATAGGCGCCGGTCTTGCGCCGGGGCCGGCGCGTCGCGGAGGCTGCGTCGTTGATGTCGTCGAAGGCGCCGCTCCGCGTCAGGTCCACCACCTGACGGTAATTGGCGGTGTTGCCGACATTGCTGAACAGGCCGATGCGCAGCTTGCCCGGCTGCTCCAGCCCGGGCAGGACGTGGCGCTCCTCGAACTCGATGTTGGTGCCGGCGCGCTGGAACACCCGCGGATCGAGCACGTCGTTCGAGGGCTCTTTCGGCACCTGGGTGTAGGCGGCGCGGATGGCGAATTCGGGCCGGTTGTACTCGACCATCACGCCTTGGGTGAAGCCGGGCAAGTTGGCCGGGAAATCCCAGGCCGAGGAGCCCCAGATCGACCAGTTCATGAAGTCGACCCGCGGGTCGTGGGCGTAGACGTTGCCGTCGAAGAAGTCGCCGAGGGCGAACTTGCCGGCCACCACCGTGACCCGCTCGATGTCGCGGGTCATCGCCACCTGGTTGACACCGTCCGGCACGTCCTCGGTGGCGCCGCCGAGGCCGAAGGTCTGGCGCACGAAGTAGCGGTTCGAGCGCAGCTTGGGGAACGGCGCGCCGGCCTTCTGGGCCTCGCCGTTGACGAAGCCGGCCACTCCGAGCGTGCGCGACAGGCCGAAGCCTTGAGAGAATTCCGGGTTGTAGTAGAGCTCGGTGCTGTCGGTCAGCTTCACGCCGAGGAACAGGGTCGCGGTGGTGGTGGACTGGACCTGGTGCGGCACCAGGCTGTTCTCGCCGCGATAGGGCGCGCGGAAGCCCGGTACCCCTTGCGCCACGAAGGTGGTCTGGCCGTGGAAGGAATAGCGGCCGGTGTCGCGGCTGGCCGGCGCGTCCTCGGCGACCTCCGCCGGCAATGTCAGGCCGTAGGGATACCAGGACAGCCGCGCCATCATCTGGTGCGACGAGAAGGCGGCCTGCGTCGTCACCGGGCCGAGGCCCGGCACGGTCCCCAGGTCGAAGCGGCCGGAGCGGCCGAGATCGACGTAGCGGTAATCGAGCCCGAGCGCGAGGTTCGGGGTGATGGCGTATTGCACGCCGGCGCCGAGGGTGAAGCCGAGGAACGACAGGTCGCGCCGCGCCGTCGCCACCGCCCCGGTGGCGAGGTCCGGATAGGTCGCGAGCACCCGCGCATTGGCTCCGGCGAGCCCGAAGGCGGCGTAGACGAGGGTGCTCTCGAACGAATAGCCGAGGCGGGCCCGAAGCGCACCGTAGAGGTCGGTCTTGCCCCGGATCACGCTGAAGGGCGGGTCGACGTCCTCGAAGCCGAAGCCGATCGCCGTCGAGGGCACCGGACGCTTGAGGTTGGCGCCGTAGAGGTCGGCCTCGACGCCGTAGAGGTAGGGACCGGTCTGCCAGTTATAGCCGCCGAACAGCCCGCCGACCGCGGTGGTGGCGGTCCGGCCCGCATCCGAGCGCCGGGTCGAGTCGCCGCTCTGGAAGGCCGGGATCGCCCGGCCGCCGACGGTGCTCGGCCCGAAGCGATAATTGCCGAACGAGGCGCCGGCGCTACCCTCGAGACCGAGATAGGGACCCGACCAGTCGACGAAGGTCGGGGCGGCCGGGACGGGAGGACGCAGCTCGGCCGCATTCGCCAAGCCGGCGCACAGCCCCAAGGCGACCCCGATTCCCGCTCCGCCCGTCCGACGCATCGCCGCTTCCCCTGACGTTCCGGCGGCCAGGTATAGCCAATGCTATATTCCTGGCAACCGGCCACGCTGACCTGGGGAAGCCGTCTACGGTTTCCGTGACGGTAATGTCACGGCGGCGGGGCCGCGGACGGATTCTCAGCCGTTGAGGAGCCCGCGGGCGGCGAGATTGCGCATCAGCGCCGCCGCTCCGAAGGTCCAGGGCTCGCAATCCTGGCAGTGGCGCATCCGGTTGACGAGGGCGCCGAGGCCCGGGCTGCGGATCACCACCCGGTCGCCGACCTTGTGGGTGAAGCCCTGTCCCGGGGCGCCCCGGTCCTCGACCGGCGCGAACATCGTGCCGAGGAACAGCACGGCGCCGTCCGGGTACTGGTGGGTCCCGCCCATCATCGCCGCGACGAGGTCGGCCGGGTCGCGGCTGATCTCGGAGAGCGGCGATGTCCCGGAGAGCCGGAACCCGTCCTCGCCCGTCACCTCGAGGCTCACCACCGTGCGGCGGACATGGTCGAGGGTGAAGCCGCCGTCGAACAGGCGCACGAACGGCCCCAGCGCGCAGGAGGCGGCGTTGTCCTTGGCCTTGCCGAGGAGCAGCGCCGAGCGGCCTTCGAAGTCGCGCAGGTTGACGTCGTTGCCGAGGGTCGCCCCGACGATGCGCTGGTCGGAGGCCACGACCAGCGCCACCTCGGGCTCCGGCTTGTTCCATTGCGAGCCCGGATGCAGGCCCGCCTCCTGGCCGCAGCCGACGGAGGAGAGCGGCTGCGCCTTGGTGAAGATCTCGGCGTCGGGGCCGATGCCGACCTCGAGATACTGGCTCCACGCGCCTTGAGCCACCAGCACGCTCTTGAGCGCCATCGCCTCGGCCGAGCCGGGCTTCAGCTGGCGCAGGTCGTTGCCGACGAGGCGCCCGACCTCGAGGCGGATCGCCGCCGCGGCGTCCGGGTTGCCGCGCGCGCGCTCCTCGATCACCCGCTCCAGCATCGAGACCGCGAAGGTCACGCCGGCCGCCTTGACCGCCTGGAGGTCGATCGGAGCGAGGAGCCAGGGCCGCGACGGGTCGCGTGTATCCGGCGGGGTGTTGGCCAGGATCGCGTCGAGGGGGCCGACCGCCTCGCCCGCGGCGGCGCGCAGGGCGGCGGCCGGGTCGCCCGTCTCGCACAGGTCGCGGATGGTCGGGAAGGCGCGGGTGATGTCGACGAACTCCGGCTGCCCGTCGGCGCCCGGCCGCACCGCGACGGTGCTCGGCCCGTTCAGCTCCGGCCGCCAGACGCGGCCGGCCAGGGCGCCAGCCAGGCCGTCCTCCGGCAGGATGGCGCGGGCATCGAAGGATTCAAGGATCGGCTGCATGGTCTGGTCTCCTCCCGGGGCCGGCACCCGTTCGGCGGGCGCGCGGCATCGGCCAGAGACCTAAGCCGATCGGATGCGCCGGGAAAGCGGATCCTGCCGGCTTCCCGCGACGGAATCGACGCTCCTGCCGTCGCCCCGGAGCTGGGAGCGCCGCGCGGGCCCTGACATTGCCGAGGATGCGCGACGAAAGCGGTCAGGCTGCGTCCGGCCGGCAGGCGAGGGCCTGCCGGAGCGCCTGATCGGCCGGGGCCGGGCGGCCGAGATGGTAGCCCTGCAGGAACGGGCAGCCGAGGGTCCGCAGGGTGGCGAGATCCTCGGCGGTCTCGACACCTTCGGCCACCACTTCGAGGCCGAGCGCCCGGCCGAGGCCGAGCACGGACTGGACCAGGCCGCGCTTGTCGTCGGAGGCCGACAGGCCGGTGACGAGGCTGCGGTCGATCTTGACCCGGCCGGCCCGCAACTGGCGCAACGAGGCCAGCGACGAGTAGCCGGTGCCGAAATCGTCGAGGGCGACCCGGATTCCGGCGCGAGAGAGGGCGAGGAGCTTGCCCTGCACCGCCGCGATGTCGAGGGCGGTTTCCTCGGTGATCTCGATCTCGAGGAGGGACGGGGGCAGGCCCAGGGCCTGCAGGCGGTCGAGCACGATCTCGTCGACCGGGATCTGCGCCATCTCCCGCGGCGAGACGTTCATCGCCACCCGGATGTCAGGGACGCCGCCGGCCTGCAGGACCTGCATCGCGCCGCAGACCTGCTCCAGGATGAAGCGCAGGAGCGATTCGGTCAGGCCGGCCCGGGCGGCGGCGGCGACGATCTCGCCGGGCGGGACCCAGCCATGGACCGGGTGGTTCCAGCGCACCAGCGCCTCGAGGCCGGCGACGCGGCTGCCGCCCTCGCCGAAGATCGGCTGGAACCAGACCGCAAGGCCGTTCTCGGCCAGCGCGTGGGAGAGGTCGCGCTCGCTGTCGCGCCGCATCTCCAGGCGCCCGCGCAGGCCCTCGTCGAAGATCCGGAAGCGGTTCCGCCCGGCGGCCTTGGCGGCGTAGAGCGCCTCGTCGGCGCAGGTCAGCATCTGGGTCAGGCTGGGTCCATGGGCGTGGCACAGGCCGATGCTGATGCCGAGGCGTCCGGTATCGAAGCTCTCGAACGGCTCGGTCACCGCCTGGATCAGCGTCGCCGCCAGATCGGCCGGCGACGGGCCGGAAGCCGGATCGTACAGGAGTGCGAACTCGTCGCCGCCGAAGCGGGCCGCCAGCGTCTCCGGCGGCAGGGCCCGGCGCAGGCGCCGCGCCACCTCGATCAGCACCCGGTCGCCGGTCGTGTGGCCGTAGACGTCGTTGACCGACTTGAAGCCGTCGAGGTCGAGCAGCATCAGGCAGGGTGCCGGCCCGGGCCGGAGGATCCGCGCCTCTGCGCCTTGCGCGAAGCCGGCCCGGTTCATCAGCCCGGTGAGGGCGTCGTGGGTGGCGCGCCGGCGCATCTCGTCGGCGAGCGCGCTCGCCGCCTCGTGTGCCTCCTGGCGGGCGCGAGCGAGAGCCGTGGCCTCGTTCTTCAGCCGGGAGGTGCGGCGAAAGCCCTGCTCGGTCTCGACGGCGCCGCGCAGGAGCGCCGCGAGGTAGATCAGCACCGTGACGGAGAGGCAGGCGCGGTCGAATCCGCCGGCCCAGACGAGGCAGCCGGCAACCGTGAGCAGCGGCGGCGTGATGAAGCTCGCGGGAATCGCCGCGTAGGCAATCCCGTGGGTAACGGCGCCGGCGGTGATGCCGCAGGTGACGATGAGGTAGAACAGGGTCTGGGGCGCGGTGTAGCCGTCGCACAGGAGCGCCACCAGGGACCAGACCAGGCCCGACGACAGCGCCGCCAGGGTGGCGAGGCGCAAGTGACGATCGATCGAGTGACGATCGATCGAGCGGGCAGGGGCCTGGCCCGGCCCGGGCGGTGTGTTCTCGGGAGCGGCGAGGCCGGGGCAGGGCGCCCGGCACAGCCCGAACCGGACGAGGTTCACGCACGACGAGACGGCGAACCACGCGAGACCGGCGCCGCCATGCCCGGCTTGCGCGGCGACCAGGGCGCCGGTGGCACCGAGGAGCGCGTTGACCGGCATGGCGAGCTGCACGCTGCGGCGCACCGCCTCGAGCTGGTCGCGCCGGATCGAGGCGCGCAGGTCAGGGTCGTCCCCATGGCGCGGCATGCCGGAGACGGGTCGCTCGCTGCCTGATCCCGACATGTCACCTCGGCCCGTCAGCCCTGCCGCCGTAACAGGGCTTGGTAAAGAATCGTTGACCGCGACGGTCCGGCTCAAGCCGGCCGAGGTCAAGCCGGCCAAGGCTACGCAGTGCGAGGTCGGCCTGGCCGCGCCCTTCGCATGCTGCCGTGACGGAACGGCGGCCGAGCCTGGCGGTTAACGGGTCGCGAGAGCGCGAGGAGGCATCATGCGGAACGTGGCGAAGGCGGCTGTGGTGGCGGTCGTGACGCTGATGGGCGTCGGCGCGGCGGAAGCCAAGGGCTGCATCAAAGGCGCGATCATCGGCGGCATCGCCGGGCACTACCTGGCCGAGCGCGGCGTCGTCGGCGCCGTGGCGGGCTGCCTCGCCGGCCGGGCG
>JAEWKL010000350.1 GCA_023386115.1 Pseudomonadota bacterium | reverse complement strand
CCGAAAGGCATCGCGGGCCTCGGCGGCGCGGCCGACGAGCCGCGCCTCCTCGTCCCAGGGCGGCGGCATGAAAGGGTGATGCCCGACCACGATCAGGAACAAACCCGGCGGCAGGGCGCCGAGGCGGGCTTCCGTCCGCTTGATCTGCGCCCGGGTGATCTTGCCCTGCGACCAGTCGGTCTCCGGCGCCCAGGTCCGCACGGTGTTGAGGCAGATCACGGCGATCTCGTCGTCCTGGAAGACCGGCTCGGTCTCGGGCGCGACGTAGCGGCGGTAGCGCCGGAACGGATGGAAGAAGCGCTGCCAGAGCCGGAACGGCGAGATGTCGTGGTTGCCCGGCACGGCGATCCAGGGGTGAGGCAGCCGGTCCAGGAAGGCCTTCGCCTCCCGGTATTCCCGGGTGCGGGCCCGCATGGTGAAATCGCCCGAGATGATGATCAGGTCCGGGTGATCGCGGTTCAGCTCCGCCACCAGGCCTTCCACCACCGCCGGGTCGGTACGGCCGAAATGCAGGTCCGAGATATGGGCGATCCGCCTCACCGGGGATCCTCCGTCGGTACGAGGACCCGCAGGGCGCTGCGGCGGAGGCGATAGCGCAGGGGTGGGGCGATCAGCACGACCTCTCCGTCATTCATCACCCGCAGGGTCTTGCGGGCATCGAGGGTCAGGGCGTCGGTCTCGTGCCGCTCCAGCTCCGGCAGGCGGCGCCACTCGCCGACCGCGAAGCCGAGGCCGAGGCGCACGAGCCGCGCCGCCGACAGGGTCTCGACGAGGTAGAGCGTGAGGTGCCCGCCGTCGACGCCCGCCCGCGACAGAACCTGGCCCAAGCCCTCCCGGTAATCGCCGCAGACCACCGCGAGCGCCCGGAAACGCACCCGCCGGGTCCGCCCGCCGAGGGTCAGCGTGGCGCGCTCCCGCGGGTAGCGCCCGAGATGGCGCAGGAGGCCTGCGGCCATGCGCATCAGGTCGAGGAGGCCCATCCGGCCGCGCTTCGCCTCGCGGTGGCGGGCCATCCGGGCCGGCATGCCGAGCACCGAGTTGATCAGGAAGACGTGGCCGTTGACCTCGCCGGCATCGATCCTGCGCACCGTGCCGGCCGCCAGCACCGCCACCGCCGCATCGAGGTCGAGAGGAAGCCCGAGATCCTTGGCGAGCAGGTTCATGGTGCCGAGCGGCAGGATGCCGAGGGGAACGTCCTGTCCGGTGAGGCCTTGCGCTGCGCAGGCCAGCGTCCCGTCGCCGCCCGCGACGACGACCGCGTCGGTGCCCGGGACCGAGGCTGCGGCCTTCAGCCGTTCGGGCAGGGGGGCGTCGGGCCGCGGCTCCGGCACGACGGCGAGGCCCGCCGCTTCCAGCCGTCCGCGCAGGACGTCGGGCGTCAATCCGCCGTCGACGAGGGAGCCTGCCGCGACATTCGCCACCAGCACGACCCGGCGGGTAGGCGCCTTACCACTCTGTGTCGTCACGCGATCATCCCGGGCGGCGAAGGCGCCGCCCGGGCAACATGCCGGGCCCGTGTCTCAGTCGGATGGCAGCACGAAGCCCGGCCGCTCGTCGCGGACCGGGCCTCGTCGTCCGACGTCACGGCAGCGCCGCGCTCACTTCTCGGTGCACAGGCCCGCCGCCGAGAGCCGGCGATGGTGGCGCGGGTCGCAGTCGGTGGCCAGGAACGAGGCCCATTCGGCCTTGGAGCCGTAGAAGGCGTTGCGGTCGACGTCGCCGCGCACCCCCGGCACGCGGCCGGTCGAGGTGAACTGCCACAGCATCCAGTCGCGGTTGGCGTAGCGCTGCTCCGGCTCGGCGGCGGTGGAGCGGACCCAGTGCGGATAGTCCGGCAGCTCGCCTTCCAGCACGTCCTTGTGGAAGGTGATGTCGGTGTAGATGATCGGCCGCTTGCCCGTATAGGCCTCCATCTCCCGCAGCATGTACTCGGTCATGGCGAGGGCCTGGGCCTTCGGCAGCTTCTTCGGGCAGGTCTGCGAGTGGCCGTTCCACTCGACGTCGAGGACCGGGGGCAGGGCGGTCGGGTCGTTGGGGACGTTGCGCTTGAACCAGTCCATCTGGTCCTTGGCCGAGCGGCACCAGAACACGAAGTGGTAGGCGCCGCGCGGCACGCCGGCCCGGCCGGCGCCGTCCCAGTTCTCGCGGAAGCGCTCGTCGACGTGGTCGCCGCCCTCGGTCGCCTTGATGTAGGCGAACTGGGTGCCGGCGCCCCGCACCGAGGTCCAGTCGATCGGACCCTGCCATTTGGAGACGTCGATCCCCTGGATCGGGTGGTTCTTGGCCCGGGCGACGCCCGGATGGGGCTTCACGTCGCCCTTGGTCGGATAGAAGTCGGCGCCCCCGCCGGCGCAAGCCGTCAGCGCGGCGAGGCTCGCCGCCGCCAGCGCGCGCTTGCTCCATCGGACACCGCGCGACACCACGGAGGACCACGGGGCGGAGGGGATCGTCGACTCCATCGGCATCGGGGCGCGACCTGACTTGACGCGGAACACTATGGCTATTCGATGCGGTGGGGCCGGTTAATGGAAGCTTGACGGGATCTGAACGGAATCTCGAAACGCGTGTCCAATAAGCCACGTAGGACCGCCCCGAGGCTCGCCCGTGCCTCGTCCATCGGGCATAAGCCCCGGACGGAAAAGATGTTTGCCGGGGCGGAGAATGGCCAAGGTTCTGTTTACCATCGGGTATGAAGGCGCCGATTCGGAGCGCTTCACCGCCGCCTTGCGCGATGCCGGCGTGGCGACCCTGGCCGATGTGCGGGCGGTGGCCCTGTCGCGCAAGCGCGGCTTCTCGAAGAGCGCGCTGGCGGCCGGTCTCGCCGAGGCTGGGATCGGTTACGCGCATCTGCGCAGCCTCGGCACGCCGAAGGCCGGCCGCGAGGCGGCCCGCGCGCACGATGCCGGGCTGATGCGGCGGATCTACTGCGACGAGGTGCTCGACACCGAAGCGGGCGTGGCCGCCCTCGACGAGCTGGCGGCTTTGGCCGCCGTCGGGCCGACCTGCCTGCTCTGCTTCGAGCGCGACCCGGAGCGCTGCCACCGGCGGGTCCTGAGCGAACGGCTGGCGGGGAGAGGGTTCACGGTGGTGGATCTGTTCGCATGAGGCGCGGGCGCCGCCCCGGGCCTGCTCGCCGATTCGACTCGACCCTTGAACCGCCGCGCCGCACCATGCCGGCCATCCCCCGTCAGACCATCGCCCTCCGATGCTCATTCCGTCACGGACGGTCCGCGCCGTCGCCGCTCTCTGCGTGACCCAGATCATCGGCTGGGGCGCCACGTTCTGGCTTCCCGCCGTCACGGGACCGACCATGGCCGGCGAGCTGGGCATGGCCTTGCCGGCCGTGATGGCCGGGCCGACGATCATGCTCGTCGTCATGGCCGTGGCGACCTGGCCCTTGAGCGGCGTCTTCGAGCGCCACGGCGCGCGCCCGGTCATGATCGCAGGGTCGTGCCTGGGCGCGGCCGGCCTGCTGATCCTGGGGTTGGCCGACGGCCCGGTTCCCTACGTCGTGTCGTGGGTCGTCATCGGGCTGGCGGGCGCCGGGATGCTGACCACGCCGGCGCAGATCGCCGTGACCGAGATCGCCGGCCCGACCGCGCGCCAGGCGCTCGGCGTGCTGGTCCTGGCCGGCGGGCTGACCTCGACGATCGTCTGGCCGCTCTCGGGGCTCCTGCAGGCCCAATGGGGCTGGCGCGCGACGACGCTGGCCTACGCGGTCCTAATGCTGCTCGTCTGCGTGCCGCTGCATGGGGCGGCGCTGGCGCGGCGGGCCGTGAGACCATCCGCGGCGGAGACCGCTGCGCCCATCCGCATCGACCGGGCGCGCTTCACGCTGCTCGCCCTGAGCTTCGCAGCGAACGGCTTCTTCACCTGGGGCTTCGCCCTCACCTTCATCATCCTGTTCGAGGCCGCGGGTCTCGACCATGCCAGTGCGTTGGCGGCGGCCTCCTTCATCGGCATCGCCCAACGGGCGGGGCGCATGGTCGATGTCCTCGGCGGCCGGCGCTGGTCGGGCTTCGTCCTCGGCCTCGCCGCCTATGCGCTGTTCCCGCTGAGCTTCGTCGCGCTGTTGATGACCAGCACCTTCGCCGGCGTCATGCTCTTCGCCACGCTCTACGGCGTCGCCAGCGGCGTCGGTGCCATCACCCGAGCCACGCTCCCGTTGCAGATCTTCCCTGCCGACGCCTATGCGCGCGCCTCGGCGCGCCTGGCGGTGCCGCTCAACCTCTCCTTCGCCGCCGCGCCGCCGGTCTTCACCAGCATCGTGACGCGGGCCGGTCCCCATGCCGCCCTGTGGCTGGCCCTGGCGATCTCGGTGGTGGCGTTCGGCCTCCTGTTCAGCCTGCGCATGCTTCATCGTCGCCGCGATGTCGGAGTGCCGGTGCCCGGCTGAGGCCGCGAGCCGGCAGTGATCGGCCGGCGCTGGGTGGCATAGGCCGCCGATCATGCTAACCTGCCGGCATGAGCAAAGCGCGCACCGACAAGGCAAGAACGCGACCCACTGGGCTCGTCCTCGGGCTGAGCGCGTTCGAGAAGATCGGCGCCGTTGAAGGGATTCGGCTCACCGAGGAGATGAGACGCGACCTGTCTGCATTCGAGCGGCACAGTATGAGTTCCGAGGAAAGCACGCACTTCATCTCCGAGAAGTATGGACGCAGGCTGGCTTGACCATACGATATACGAGGCTGTTGCCGACCCTTACTGTTACTCCAACTCGAATGTTCTGAAAAATATTCCCGGTCTGACCACACAAGCCGAGCTGGATCGATTCGAGGCGATTGCGACCGCACGCCGCTTCCAGGAAGCGATGCCGGGTGGACGCTGGAGCGTCCGACGTTATTGCGCCGTTCACCATCATATCTTCCAAGATGTCTACCCGTGGGCGGGACGGCTGCGCACCGTGCGCTTCTCCAAGGGTGATAGCGTATTCTGCTACCCGGAACGCATCGGCGTCGAATTTCGCCGCACGTTCGAAGATTTTCGATAACGCAAAGTGCTATATCGACAAGACCGGGTTGGATTTGCAGCCGGCACGGCCCGATTCCTTGACGACCTGAATGCCGTCCATGCATTCCGTCACGGAAACGGTCATGCGCAGCTGGCGTTTGTCGCTCTGCTCGCGGCTCATGCTGGGCATCCTCTCAACCTCGAGAGGCTTGATCCTGACGCGTTCCTGTCCGCCATGATTGCCAGCTTCCACGGCAACGAAGAGCCACTGAAGGGGCATCTCGTCGTGCTCATCGTGTAATCAGGTCGGCGCGCACTGATCACCGCCGTGTGGGCGATGCGTGGACGGAACGGATGTCGGTAACCCTACCCCTCGCCCACCCGCGGCAAAGAGGCCGGCGCCTCGCCCGGCAGCGGCAACCCGATCCGCCGGCGCCTCTGCGCCGTCGCGCCCTCGGCATGGGCGGCCTCGATATTGCCGTAGAACTGGTCGGCGCTCGCCTCCCAGGTGTAGCGCAGGGCCTCCGCCCGGCAGGCCTCGCGCGGGATGGTGAGCGCCGCGCGGGCCGCGGCCCCGAGATCGGCGTCGAGGATTCCGACCGTGGTGCCGCCGATCACGTCGAGGGGGCCGGTCACCGGATAGGCCGCGACGGCCAAGCCGCTCGCCAGCGCCTCGAGCAGCACGATGCCGAAGGTGTCGGTCAGGCTCGGGAAGACGAAGACGTCGCTCGCGGAATAGACCCGCGCCAGCGCCTCGCCCGTCAGGGTGCCGAGGAAGCGTGCGCCGGGATCGATGCCGGCGAGCCGCGCCCGGTCCGGACCGTCCCCGACGACGAGCTTGGTGCCGGGCAGGTCGAGGCGCAGGAACGCCTCGACGTTCTTCTCCACCGCGAGCCGCCCGACGAACAGGAAGAACGGCCGGGCCAGTCCGGCAAGCGCGTCGGGCGGCGCCTCGCCGTCGCGAGGGCGAAAGAGGTCGGTGTCGACGCCACGGGTCCAGCGCATCAGCCGGGTGAAACCGCGCCCCGCGAGGTCGCGCTCCAGCGAGGGCGTGCTCACCATCGTGCCGCTCGCGGTGCCGTGGAAGCGACGCAGCCAGGCGTAGCTCCAGCGTTCCGGGACCGGCAGGCGGGCGGCGAGGTATTCGGGGAAGCGGGTATGGTAGCTGGTCGTGAAGGGGCGCCCCTGCGCCAGGCAGACCCGGCGGGTGGCGAGCCCGATCGGCCCCTCGGTGGCGATGTGGACGTGGGTCGGGGCGAGGCCCGGGAAGCGGGCCGCGACGCCGCGGGCGGTGACCAGGGAGAGCCGGATCTCGGAATAGCCCGGCAGCGGCACGCTGGCGAAGTCGAGGGGCGTCAGCATCACCGGATCGTGGCCGCGCCGGCGCCCCGCCGCGATCATGTGCTCGAGCGAGCGGACGACGCCGTTGACCTGCGGGTGCCAGGCATCGGTCGCGACGAGGAGCCTCACGCGACGGCCCGGGTGCTGTGAGGAGTGGCGCCGGGGGCCGGGGCGGAGGGCAGGGCGGCGCGGGCGGCAGGCGCCAGATCCTCGACGGGAGCGGCCGGGCGGCTGCGCGAGGTGAGCGGCGTGGGCGCCTCGGCATGGGCGCGCTTCCACTCGGCGAAGCGGATCACCTCCATCGTGCCGTCGTAATGCTCGACGACCGCCGTGCAGGATTCCACCCAGTCGCCGGTGTTGAGGTAGTGCATGTCGCCGACCATGCGGCTCGCCGCATGATGGATATGACCGCAGATCACCCCGTCGGCCTCGGCCCGCCGGGCCTCGGCGATGAGGAATTCCTCGAACCGGCCGATGAAATTGACGGCGTTCTTCACCTTCAGCTTGGCCCAGGCCGACAGCGACCAGTAGGTCAGGCCGAGGCGCCGGCGCACCCAGTTGAGATGGGTATTGACGAACAGCGCCGCCGTGTAGGCGCCGTCGCCGAGCAGAGCCAGCCAGCGGGCGTGGCGCACCACGAGATCGAACTGGTCGCCGTGGATGACGAGGTAGCGCTTGCCGTCCGCCGCCTCGTGCAGCACCTGATCCTGGATCTCGATGCCGCCGAAATGCATGTCGAGGAAGTCGCGCAGGAACTCGTCGTGGTTGCCCGGCACGTAGACCAGGCGAGACCCCTTGCGCACCTTCCGCAGCAGCTTCTGCACGACGTCGTTATGCGCCTGCGGCCAGTACCAGCCCGAGCGCAGCTTCCAGCCGTCGACGATGTCGCCGACCAGGTAGATCTCGTCGGCATCCACTTCGCGCATGAAGTCGAGCAGCAGCTCGGCCTGGCAGCCCTTGGTTCCCAGATGGATATCCGAGAGGAACAGGGTTCGCACGCGCAGCGCGTCGGCGTCCTCGGCCACGTGCAATCTCCTTGGCGGCGTCTCGCGCCAGCCAAACCCTATTCGCGTATCACTTTGATGACGTGGACCTCGCCGGTGGAACCTTGGCCGGGGATCGGGACTCGAATTCGTTTGCGGAGGCTTAATCCCCATCATGCGGAATGCGCAGGTCAGGCGCCCGCACCGGCCTCTACCGCGGCCGTGACGATTCGTGGTTCTGACAAACAACCCTGGCCCGTCCCCGCGGCCGCGGTCACTCTCCCGACCTTAAGAAAAGCGCCCCGCCCATGGCAGCCCCCCTCGTCGTCCCCGGCCGGTCGGTCACCGGATCTGGCGCGTCGGGGCGCGCGGCCGCCCGGCCCTATCTCGGCATCGGGCTCAAGGTTCTCTCGGCGCTCGCCTTCACGCTGATGTCCGCCGGGGTCAAGACGCTGGCCGACCGGTTCCCGACCGGCGAGATCGTGTTCTTCCGCTCCTTCATCGCGATCGCGCCGCTGCTTCTCTGGCTGCGCTGGCAGGGCAGCGTGCGGGAGGCGGTGGCGACCCGGAACCTCAGGGGCCACGTGCTGCGCAGCATCATCGGCGCCTGCGGCATGTTCGCGGGCTTCGCCGGACTCTCCTTCCTGCCGCTCTCCGACGCGGTGGCGATCGGCTACGCCTCGCCGCTCCTCGTGGTGGTGCTGGCCGCGATCGTACTGCGCGAGCGCGTCCAGGTCTATCGGTGGGCCGGCGTGTCCGTCGGCTTCCTCGGCGTGCTGATCACGCTGGCCCCGCATCTCGAATTCGGCGGGGCCGGGGGCGGCGGGGCGACCGGCGCGCTGTTCGCGATCCTGGCGGCGGGCTGCTCGGCGGCGGCGACGATCCAGGTGCGCAAGCTCACCGGCACCGAGCGCACCGGCGCTATCGTGCTGTACTTCTTCCTGTTCACCTCGCTGCTAGGCCTCTCGACCCTGGTGCTGGGCTGGCGGATGCCCGGCTGGTCGGACCTGGTGCTGTTCGTGATCGTCGGCGTCCTCGGCGGCATCGGCCAGATCCTGCTCACCGAGAGCTACCGTCACGGCGACGCCTCGCTGGTCGCGCCCTTCGAGTACACCACCATGCTGTGGTCGGTGCTGATCGGCTGGTTCGTGTTCGGCCAACTCCCCACCGCCTCGATCGCGGTGGGCGGCGGCATCGTGGCGGCGGCCGGGGTGTTCGTGGTCTGGCGCGAGCGGCGCCTGGTGGTGGAG
>JAEWKL010000342.1 GCA_023386115.1 Pseudomonadota bacterium | reverse complement strand
GCCGAGGACCGCGGCCTTGGCGGCGATGTAGGCGGCGCTGGCATTGTAGCCGCCGAGCTGGGCCGCCACCGACGAGACCGTGACGACGCGCCCGTGCGGCACCGGCTCGTCCTGACGCCGCCGCAGGAAGGCGCGGGCGCACAGGAAGGTCCCGGTGGCGTTGACGCCCAGCATGTCCTGCCAGTTGTCGAGCGAGGTCTCGGCGATGAGGGGCCGACGCCCCTCGTGCAGGAGGAGCTTGCCGGCGTTGCAGACCAGCACCGCGACCGCACCGAGGTCGCGCTCGACCGCCGCGAACAGCGCCTCGACGGAAGCCTCGTCGGCGACGTCCACCGCGTAGCCGGCATGGCCCGACCCGGGCAATTCGGCCGCGCTGCGGCGGGCGCTCTCCGCGTCGATATCCGCGGCGGCGACGGTCAGGCCGGCCCCTGCCAGGACGCGGCAGACCTCCTGCCCGATGCCGCGGCCCCCTCCCGTCACGAGCGCGATGCGGTTCACGGCCGTTCCCTCTCAGGTTCTTGTTGGGCGCCAAGTTGGATACATGAAGCCGCTATGTCAAGGCGATAAAGCGCTTTATAAGGCCATTCCAGCCGTCTATGTATCCATGATGCGAACGCGATCCCAGGATGTGACCGAGATCCTGCGCGGCTGGATCCTGGACGGGACCCTGCCGGCGGGCGAGCGGCTGGAGGAGGTGCCCCTGGCTGAGCGCCTGGGCGTCTCGCGCACGCCCCTGCGGGCGGCCCTGACCCTGCTGGCGACCGAGCGCCTGCTCGATTACCAGCCGAAGCGCGGCTACGTCGTGCGGCGGTTCGGGGCCGAGGACGTCTTCGCGGCCTACGAGGTCCGGGCCTCGATCGAGGGGCTGGCCTGCCGGTTAGCCGCGGCGAACGGCGTCCCGGACGCCGTCGCCGCGACCCTGCGCGCCTGCCTGGCGGAGGGCGACCGCATCCTGTCGGGCGGCGCGCTGGCGCCGGGCGACCTGCAGCCCTACCAGGCGATGAACGAGCGCTTCCACGACGCGATCATCCAGCTTTCCGGCAATCCGTGGGTCGAGCGCTTCGTGCGCCAGACCCACGCCATCCCGTTCGTGTCCGGCCGGGTGATCCTCTGGCACGATTACGGGGTGATCCGGCGCTCGCACGACGACCACCACCGGATCCTGGCGGCCCTCATCGCCCGCGATCCGGCTCGGGCGGAGGACCTGATGCGCGAGCATGTCTACTTCGCCGGTCTGTTCCTGCGCGACAATTTCGATCGCGTGCAATCGAAACCGGGTGAAGAACCGGCCCGATCCAACCCACAGGAGGAACATCCCCGATGAAGATCTACTTTTCTCCCGCCTCGCCCTACGTCAGGAAAGTGATGGTCGTGGCGCATGAACTCGGCCTCGCCGACCGGATCGAGCGGCTGCCGAGCGCCGCTGGTCCCGTCCAGCGCGATGCCACGATCCGGCAGGATAATCCCCTCGGGCAGGTCCCGACCTTCTTCACCGACGACGGCACCGTTTTGTACGACAGCCGGGTGATCTGCGAGTACCTCGACGATCTCGGGGCCGGGACCTTCTTCGGGGCGGGGCCGTCGCGCTGGCGCAACCTGACCGACGCGGCCCTCGGCGACGGTCTCCTCGGCGCGGCCCTGCTCGCCCGCTACGAGGCGGTGCTCCGGCCCGAGCCCCTGCGCTGGGCCGACTGGAGCCGCGGGCAGCTCGAGAAGGTGACGGATGCGGTCGACCGCATGGAGGCGATGAAGCTCGGTTCGCGCCTCGACATCGGCACGGTGACCTTCGCCTGCGGCCTCGGCTACCTCGATTTCCGCTTCCCTGACCTCGACTGGCGCGCGGGCCGCCCGAACGTGACCGCCTGGTACGCCGACTTCGCGCAGCGTCCCTCGATGGTGGCGACCGCACCGGCCGCGTGACGGGACGCCGGCCCGGGCGGCGGACGGGCCGCCCGACGCAAGGCGCGCGGGGATCGGTGCCGCGTGACGGTGGCATCGGCCGCCATGGCCTCGTCAGCGTCGCGCGGCTTCCGTCAGCCGCCCGTCATGCAGCGGTCCCCGCACGCGCTCGTCCAGCGGCCTCTCCCACGCCGGCGGCTGCTGGGAGAAGGACATCTCCAGGAAATCCAGGAAGACGCGGATCCGCGGGCTGAGGTGCCGCCGGCCGTTGTAGAGGGCGTAGATCGGATCCTCCGCGCCGTTGTGGCGCTCCGGAAGCAGCTCGATCAGCCGGCCGGCGCGCAGGTCGTCGATGATGTGGAATTCGGCCAGCCGCACGATTCCGGCCCCGGCGCGGGCCATGGCCAGCAGCATCTGCCCGGTATTGGCCGCCACGCTCCCGGCCGGCTTCAGCCGCCGGGTCGCCCCGGCCTCGTCGCGCAGGCTCCAGATGCTCCAGGGGGCGGTGGAGGGGAAGTTCAGGCATTCGTGGGCCGCCAGATCCTCCGGACGCCTCGGCGTTCCCCGGGCGGCGAGATAGGCCGGCGAGGCGCAGATGATCCAGCGCGTGCTGGCGAACCGTCGGGCCACGAGGGAGGAATCGGCGAGGTCGCCGACATGGATCGCCACGTCGATGCCGCCGTCGAGCAGGTTGCCCGGCTCCATGCTGAGGACGAAGTCGAGCCGCAATCCCGGATGCCGATGGCGGAAGACCGGGATCAACGGTGCAAGCTGATGGGTCGCGAAGGTCGGCATCGAGCGGACGCGCAGGGTGCCCTGCGCCGCACGGCCGCCGAGCACCGAGGCCTCCGCGTCCTCGACCGCTTCGATCGCCCGGACGGCCGAGGTGTAGAACGCCTCTCCTTCCGCCGTCAGCGTGATGGTGCGGGAGGCCCGGTTGAACAGCGTCACGCCGAGCCGGCTCTCCAGGCGGCCGACCAGCTTGCTCACCGCCGAGGGCGTCATCGTCAGGCTGCGCGCGGCGGCCGAGAAGCCGCCATCCTCCACCGCCCGTACGAAGACCACCATCTCCCCGAAGCGGTTCATGACGGTTCGCCTCCCGGATGCACCTGTGAAGTCTATTCACATGTGGTTCGCAGTATGGGAAATGGATGCTCCCTCCGCAACGCGTTAGCGTTGGGCCTGATCGGCGCCGGGTGATCGGGACCACGATCCGGGATGCCGGACAGAAGCGGCCACGCCATGGCCGACGGCTTCATGATCGAGAGCAGCGATCACGTCGTGAACGGCGGATCGGCCTTGCCACACGAACGAAACGGACCGCACCCGGACTTGCCGGGCGACGGCTCCGACCAGGGAGGACGCCATGGGGAATCCGCGCGCGGAGACCATCGAGGCCACGTCGCAAGAGGCGGAGTCGCTCGAGACCAAGTCGCACCATTACGCCGCGATCGTCGTCGGGGCCGGGTTCTCCGGCCTGTACCAGCTGCACCTGCTGCGCGACCGGCTCGGCCTGTCGGTGCGGGTGCTGGAGGCGGCCGAGGGGATCGGCGGCACCTGGTACTGGAACCGCTATCCCGGTGCGCGCTGCGATTCCGAGAGCTACTACTATTCCTACTCGTTCTCGCGCGAGCTCGAGGAGGAGTGGGAGTGGAGCGAGCGCTACCCCGAGCACGGCGAGATCCGCCGCTACCTCGACCACGTCGCCGACCGGTTCTCCTTACGGCGCAACATCCAGCTCAACACCCGCGTCGCCGGTGCGGCCTATGACGAGGCGGCCAACCGCTGGACGGTCACCACCGAGACCGGCGAGCGGTTCGAGGCCCAGTTCCTGATCGCCGCCGTCGGCTGCCTGTCGAGCGCCAACGTGCCGGCGATCCCCGGCCTCGAGAGCTTTTCCGGCGCCTGGTACCATACCGGTCGCTGGCCGCACGAGGGCGTCGACTTCTCGGGCAAGCGCGTCGGGTTGATCGGCACCGGCTCGACCGGCATCCAGGCGACGCCGGTGATCGCAGAGCAGGCGGCCCATCTCACGGTGTTCCAGCGTACCGCCAATTACAGCGTGCCGGCCCGCAACGGCCCGATGGACGACGCGTTCAAGGCGTGGGTCCGCGAGAATTCGGCGGAGTTGCGCGCCAAGGCCCGCGCGGCGCCGAACGGCCACCCGTTCGACTTCCACGACCGCTCCGCCCTGGACGTCACCCCACAGGAGCGGCAGGCGATCTACGAGGCGGCCTGGGAGCGCGGGGGCTTGCGGTTCCGCGCCGCATTCCGCGACATCCTCCTCGATCCGAAGGCCAACGAGACCGCCTCGGAGTTCATCCGTGCCAAGATCCGCAGCATCGTCAAGGATCCGGCGGTCGCGGAGACGCTGACGCCGCGCGACCACCTGTTCGCGACCAAGCGTCCGCCGATCGACACCCACTACTTCGAGACCTTCAACCGCGACAACGTCACCCTCGTCGACCTGAAGACAGCGCCGATCGCGGCGATCGTGCCCGAGGGCGTGCGCACCGCGGAGGCGACCTATCCCCTCGACGTGATCGTGTTCGCCACCGGCTTCGACGCCCTGACCGGCCCGCTGCTCAACCTCGACATCAGCGGCCGCGACGGCCTGAAGCTCAAGGACGTGTGGGCCGCGGGGCCGAAGAGCTATCTCGGGCTGCAGGTGCCGGGCTTCCCCAACCTGTTCACCATGACCGGACCGGGCAGCCCCTCGGTGCTGACCAACATGCCGGTGGCGATCGAGCAGCACGCCGAATGGATCGCCGACTGCCTCCTGCACCTGCGCGAGCGGGGCCTCGACCGCATCGAGGCGACGGCGGCGGCGGCGGATTCGTGGGGCGACGAGGTCAACCGGGCCGCCTCCGCGACGCTGCTGCCGATGGCGAGCAGCTCGTGGTACCTGGGCGCCAACGTGCCGGGCAAGCCGCGGGTGTTCATGCCCTATGCGGGCGGCATGGCGCATTACCGCGGCATCTGCGAGCGGGTTGCGGCCGAGGGCTACCAGGGCTTCTCCTTGCGCTAACGGCGGCCGGCCGGCGAAACGATCAAGATCTCAGCCGAAGGTTTCAGCCAAGCATCGATTGACTCGCCTCCGGCCATGCCGGAGGATCGGTGCACGCAAAGCTAAGTAAACGACAAAAGACGCCGGCACAGGCCCAGGGCGAAAACGCTCGGGTGACAAGATCAGGGACGGGAACCAGATGGGCACGAACACGGTCAGCGGCCGCGCGCCATCGCGCCGGCAGGTGTTGGGCGGGCTGGCGGCCGGCGCCGCGATTACGGGGTTCCCGCACATCGCGGGCGCCCAGGCGAAGGCGATCCGGATCGGGATGCCGACGATCCTGTCGGGGCGGGTCGCGATCCTCGGCACGTCGAGCCGGGCCGCGGCGCAGCTCGCCTTCCGGCAGATCAACGAGGCCGGCGGCATCAACGGGCGCACCCTCGAGCTGATCGACCGCGATTCCAAGGGCCGGCCCGACGAGGCCGCGAAGGTGACGCGCGACCTCATCAACAACGACGGCTGTGAGATCATCATCGACGGCGAGGCCTCGTCCGGGGCCTTCGCGGTGCACGAGGTGATCCGCGACCTGCCGGTCCTGTGCCTGCACACCTGCTCGGAGACCTCCTCGCTCTCCGCCGACCCGAAGCTGCACGTCAAGACCGCGTTCCGCTGCGCCCGCCAGGGCATCCACGACGCGGTCGCGGGCGGCACCTACGCGGCGCGGATCGCCAAGCAGAAGGGGCTCAAGCGCTGGATGACGTGCTCGCCCGACTACGCCTATGGCCGCGACAACACCGCCGAGTTCCTCGAATTCGCCAAGATGTTCGAGCCCTCGATCGAGACCGTCGACCAAGTCTGGCCGAAGCTGTTCGCCCCCGACTACACCGAGAGCATCACCAAGATCCTGCAGACGAAGCCGCAGGCGGTGTACTCGGCTTTGTGGGGCGGCGACCTCGTGGCCTTCATCGAGCAGAGCAACCTCTACCGCCTGTTCAACAGCGTCGCGATGTTCTCCGGCGGCCTCGGCGACCCGCCGGTGCTGACCGCGATCAAGCAGCTACCGCCGGGGCTGAACACCGCCTACCGCTACAACCGCAACTATCCGGGGAAGCCCGCCAACGCCGCCTTCGCGGACGCCTTCGCCAAGATCGCGGGCCACGAGCCGACCAACTGGGCCTGGCAGGTCTATCTCGGCTGCCTGTTCATCGCCGAGGCGCTCAAGCGCACCAACGGCCGCACCGAGGGCGCGGCGCTCGCCTCCGCGCTGAAGGGCATGACGATCGCCGCCCCCTTCGCCGTCGGCGACACGATCACCATGCGCGACAGCGACCACACCATCGTCGGCTACCCCGTCGCCTGGGGCCGCACCGTGCCGAAGGCGCCCTTCGTCGAGGATTTCTCGGACGTCGACTGGGGCAAGATCGTCGAGCTCGAGACGCAGTGGAAGAAGAGCAAGGGCTACGCCTGAGCCCGCCCGCGGCGGGCGTCCGGCCGCCGCGACCCCTCCTGCCCACTGGGGAGAAACGCCTTGAACCTCGAGGCCCTCGTCGACTGCCTGTCCTCGGCATCCTGCGCGGTCACCCAGGTCTCGACCGGGTTGATCGTCGGGATGCTGCTGTTCCTCGTCACCTCGGGCCTGTCCCTGATCTTCGGGGTGCTCGGCATCATCAATTTCACCCACGGCGCCTTCTACATGATGGGCGCCTACTTCGCCTTCACTGCCTACGCGCTGACCGGGAGCTTCCTCGCCGCGATGGCGGCCGGCGCGATCGGGGTCGGGCTGTTCGGGATGGCGTTCGAGCGCCTGGTGATGAGCCGGGTCTACGGGCGGGACATCCTGATGCAGCTCCTCGTCTGCTACGCGATGATCCTGATCCTCGATGACGGGGTGAAGATCCTCTATGGCGGCGAGTACCGCATGATGGGCATGCCCGACGTCTTCGCGCTGCCCCCCGTGGAGATCGCCGGCGGCTTCGTGCCGGGCTACTACCTGTTCATGGTCGGAATCGCCCTCGTGGCGGGCCTCGTCCTCTGGCTCGGCATCAACCGGACCCGGCTCGGCAAGATCGTGCGGGCGCTCGCCATCAACCCGCAGATGGTCGGCGCGCTCGGCATCAACACCACGCTGCTCTATGCCGGGGTGTTCGGCCTCGGCAGCCTGCTCGCCGGCCTCGCCGGCGCCCTCGCGGCGCCGATCCGCACCCTGACCCCCGGCATGGGCGTCTCGATCCTGATCGAGAGCTTCATCGTCACGGTGATCGGCGGCATGGGGTCGATCGCCGGCGCGTTCCTCGCCGCCCTGCTCATCGGCTTCACCCGCGCCTTCGGGGCGATCGGATTCCCGCTCTTCGTCGACGGGATGATGTTCGCCCTGATGGCCCTGGTGCTCGTCGTCAAGCCGAGCGGCCTGCTCGGCCGGGAGGCCGCCTGACATGCCCGCCGGTCTCTCGCGCTCCGGTCTCCTGCGCGACGTCGCGATCGCCGTCGCGGCCCTCGCCCTGCTCCTCGCCCTGCCGATGGTCTTCCCGGCCCCGGCCTTGCGCGACTTCCTGATCTACTTCTTCGCCTACGGGCTCCTGGCGATGTCGCTGAACCTGCTCGTCGGGCTCACCGGCCTCGTGTCGTTCGGGCACGCCGCCTATTTCGCCACCGGCGCCTACGCGTTCGGGCTCCTGATGCAGACCGGCCGGATCTCGATCCCGCTCGCCATGCTGGCGGCGGTCGGCGGCACGGCGCTCGTCGCCCTCGTCATCGGGGCGATCTGCGTGCGGCTGAAGGAGATCTACTTCTCCTTCATCACGCTCGCCTTCCAGATGTTCATCCACAGCGTGATCGTGACCTGGGTGAGCCTGACCGGCGGCGACCAGGGCCTGCGCGGCGGCATCCCGCGCCCAGCTGTCCTCGGTCTCGACCTCAACGACGCCCGCGTGCTCTACGGCGCCTGCGCGGTGGTGTTCGTGCTCTGCATCCTGGCGATGCGGCAGGTCGCGCAATCGCCCTTCGGCTACACGCTGCGGATGATCCGCGACAACCCGGCCCGGGCGAACTTCCTGGGCGTCGACGTCACCGCGATGAAGCTCGGCATCTTCGTCTTCGCGGCGGCGATGGCGAGCGTCGGCGGCCTGATCCTCGCCCTGTTCGTCTCGGGCGCCTACCCGGAATTCGCCTTCTGGACGACCTCGGGCGAGGCGATCTTCATGATCATGCTCGGCGGCACGACGATCTTCCTCGGCCCGCTCGTCGGCACGCTGCTGCTCCAGACCCTCAACCACTTCGTGACGATCTACACCGAGCATCACGGCCTGGTGCTCGGCACGGTCATCCTCGTCATCGTGCTGGGCCTGCGCCGCGGCCTCGCCGACGTCGTCTACGACGGGCTGCGGGAC
>JAEWKL010000870.1 GCA_023386115.1 Pseudomonadota bacterium | reverse complement strand
GGCATGAGGTCACGAGCCGCTCGCTGCGCCGGACCGGGCGAGGCTTCGCCAATCCTCGTCGCGCCGGGTGCCATGCCCGGTTCCCGCCCGCTCCTTCGGTCGAGGAGCGAAGGCCGACACGCATCGGAATGTCCGGCCGAGCGGCCACGCCTCGCGTCCGGCCATCCACCTTGCCAGGTCGCCGGCCCGGGCTGATGGTGCGGCCCTGTCGGGGAGAGGAGACCGATGACGACGACGCGCCGCATCGGGCTGGTGATCTGCCCCGACTTCGACTTCATGGGCTTGGCCGTAACCTCGCCATTCGTGGTGGCGAACCGCTACGCGGGGGAGCGAGCCTACGACGTCCACCTGCTGTCCCAGCGCGGCGGCCCGATCCGGTCCGGTCTCGGCGCCGAGGTAGCGACCGAGCCGTTGCGGGATCCGGAAGCCTTCGACACGCTGCTCGTCGCAGCCGGAATCAGCCCGCCGACGACCCCGCCCGACCTCGCCGCCCACCTTCGCGCGGCCGTGGACGCCCGGCGGCGGGTCGCCGGGCTGTGCCTGGGCGCGTTCGTCCTGGGCGATGCCGGCATTCTGGACGGGCGGCGCGCGACCACGCACTGGCACTTTGCCCCGCAATTCCGCGCGCGGTACCCGGCCTGCCGGCTCGACATCGACAGGATCTACGTCGTCGACGGCACCGTCTGGACCTCGGCCGGCATGTCGTCCGCCATCGATCTCGCGGTCGGCCTGATCGCGCGCGACCACGGGCGGGACCTCGCCCACAGCGTCGCGCGCGGGCTCGTGATGGAGCGCCGCCGGGCCGGGGGCCAGGCGCAGCACTCGGCCTTCCTCGATCTCGACGCGCGCACCGACCGCATCGAGGCCGCCCTGGCCTATGCCCGGCGCAATCTGCGAGTGCCGCTGACGACGGAGGCGCTCGCCGCGGTGGCCTGCCTCAGCCCGCGCCAGTTCACGCGGCTGTTCCGGGCGGAGACCGGTACCTCGCCGGCCAAGGCGGTGGAGACGATCCGCCTGGAGGCCGCCCGGCTGATGCTGGAGCAGAGCCGCCTGCCGATCGAGGAGATCGCCCGGGAGACGGGCTTTGCCAACCGGGAGCGGATGCGTCGATCGTTCCTGCGGGCCTATGGCGAGGTGCCGCGCCGGATCCGGAACGGGACCGGTCCGGTGCCGGCCCTGTGACGGGACGGCTCGTCCACGTCTCCCGGGTCTTCGGCCGGCGCCATAGGCCGAATGGCCGAGAATGTCCGAAATGGTGGCTTTAACGTCCGGGTCCCGGGCTGTTTCGCACGCCCGACGCTCTAACATGCGGCGAAGCCCGAGCCGCCTTCCGTTCGGCTCGGCAGCAGGCAGGCGCGCCGATGTGGAAGGTGGGAGTTGTGGTCGGCCCAGGCCTGCAACTCATGTCGATCGCGGCGCTCGCCGTCTTCCAGGCGGCGAACGTCCTGATGGAGGACCGCGTCTACGAGACCCGCCTCCTCTCGGAGGCGGGAGGCGAGATTCCGACCGCCGCCGGCTTCGCGGTGGCGAGCGAGCCCTTGCCGGGAGGTCCCTTGCCGGGTGGTCCCTTGCCGGGAGGCTCCTTGGAGCCGGAGATCTACGACACGCTGCTCGTGGCCGCCCGCGCCGGCACGGCGCCGAGCCCCGCCCCCCTGGTCGATTTCGTCCGGGCCGCCGGAGCGGCGTCGCGCCGGGTCGGCTCCCTCTGCACCGGCGCCTTCACCCTGGCGCAGGCGGGCTTCCTGTCCGGGCGCCGTGCCACGACGCATTGGCGCCACGCCCGCGAGCTGCAGGCGCGCTTCCCCGACATCCGGATCGAGGCGGACCGCCTCTTCGTCAACGACGGCCCGGTCTGGACCTCCGCCGGTATGATGGCGGGGATCGACATGACCCTGGCCCTCGTCGAGGCCGATCTCGGCACCGACGTCGCCCGCACCATCGCGCGCCGGATGATCCTCGACCGGCGGCGTCCGGGGGCGGACCGGCAGGCCTCCGGCCTCCTGGATCTCGAACCGCGGACCGACCGGATCCGGAAGGTGATGGAGCATGTCAGGACGCACCTCCGGGAGAACCTCTCGGTGCCCCGGATGGCCGAGGTCGCGAACCTCTCGCCGCGCCAGCTCGGGCGGGCCTGCGCCGCCGAGTTCGGCGAGTCGCCCGCCAAGGTCGTCGAGCGGCTGCGCGCCGAGGCGGCCCGCGCGCTCCTGATCGAGGGCCGGCTCTCGGGCGAGGCCATCGCCGATCAGGTCGGCTTCGCCGACCGCGAGCGCATGCGGCGCGCCTTCGTGCGGCTGTACGGCCGGCCGGCGAGATCGTCTTCGGCCCCTTCACGCTGTTGCCGGATCGCCGCCGCCTCCTCGCGGGAACCGAGGTCGTCAAGCTCGGCAGCCGCGCCCTCGATCTCCTGATCCACCTGGCGTCCCGGGCCGGCGAGGTGATCGGCCATCGCGAACTGACGCAGGCGGCCTGGGCCGGCGCGCAGGTCGAGGAGAGCAATCTCCGCTTCCAGATCGGCCAGCTGCGCAAGGCGCTCGCCGAGCACGCCGACGGTGCGGACACCATCGCGAGCGTTCCGGGCCGGGGCTACTGCCTCACCGCGGCCGTCGCGCGGGGTGCGGGGGCGGCAGCCGGCCCGCCCGCGCCGCATGGGCGCCTGCCGCCGGTGCTGCCCGAGATCGTCGGCCGCAAGGCGGAGATCGACGGACTGTCGGCGCGGCTCGCGACCCGCCGCCTGGTGACGGTGGTCGGGCCGGGCGGCGTCGGCAAGACGACGGTCGCCACCGCGGTCGCGCACGCGATCGAGGCGGAGGGCGAGGGGGTCGCCTTCGTCGATCTCGCCGCCCTGAGCAATCTCGGGCTGGTGCCGAGCGCGGTCGCGGCCGAGCTCAAGGTCACAGTGCAGTCGCCGGATCCGGTCCCCGCGCTGGCGCTCCTGCTGGCCGAGAGCCGGACCCTGATCGTGCTCGACAATTGCGAGCACGTCGTCGAGGCCGCCGCGATCTTTGCCGAGCGTCTCCTGTCCGCGACCGGGCGGGCCAGGATCCTGGCCACCAGCCGCGAGCCCCTGCGGGCCGCCGACGAGATGGTCTGCCGTCTCGCACCGCTGCCGTCCCCGCCGGAGCGGGCGAACCTTCCGGACGCGGTCCAGGAGGCGTCGGCCTTCCCCGCCTTCCGGCTGTTCGTCGCCCGGGCGCGGCACCAGCTGGGGGATTTCGGCGTCGGGCCCGCCGAGGCCGAGCTCATCGCCGAGATCTGCCGCCGGCTCGACGGCATCCCGCTGGCGATCGAGCTCGCCGTCGGGCGCCTCGGTGCGCTCGGCCTGGCCGGGCTCGCCGAGGTGCTGCGGGCCGAGACCGCCTTCGTGGGGCGCGGACGCCGGACGGCGAGCCTGCGCCAGCAGACGCTGCAGGCCGCGCTCGGATGGAGCTACGACCTGCTCTCGCCGGACGAGGCCGCCGCCCTGCGGGCGCTCTCGGTCTTCAGCGGCAGCTTCCCGCTCGATGCCGCCTTGTCGGTGATCGGCGGCACGGCGCACCGGCACGACCTCGTCGCGATCCTCGCCTCGCTGGTCGAGAAGTCGCTCGTGATCGCCGAACCCGGCGGGCGGCGGGCGCGCTACCGTCTGCTCGAGACGATGCGCCTCTTCTCCGCGGACCGGCTCCGCGAAGCCGGCGAGGAGGCGACGGCCGGTGCCCGCCACGCCGCCTGGTACCGCGACCACCTCGTCGCCGCCGCGATGGAGCGACATGTCCGGCCGGAGAGCGACGGGATCACGCAGGCCGCGCCGGAGCTGAGCAACGTGCGCGCGGCCCTCGCGCGCTGCTTCTCGCCCGCCGGCGACGAGGCCGTCGGCGTCGCGCTCGCCGCTGCCGCCGCGCCCCTCTTCATCCACCTGTCGCTCCTGGCCGAATGCGACGCCTGGGCCGAGCGCGTCGCGGC
>JAEWKL010000222.1 GCA_023386115.1 Pseudomonadota bacterium | reverse complement strand
CCGGAGACGGGGGAGTTCCACCTGGCGGACGCGATCCCGGCCCATGCGGGCTTCGGCTCGGGCACGCAGCGCGCCCTCTCGGTCGCGGCGGCCCTCGCCGCGCTCCACGGCGCGCCCTTCGCGCCGGCCGCCTTCGCGGACGTCCTCGACCGCGGCAACCGCTCCGGCGTGGGGCTGGCCGCCTTCGTCACCGGCGGCCTGATCGTCGATGGCGGCCGCGACGACAGCGAGGCGCCGCCGCCGGTGATCGCCCGGCTGCCCTTCCCGGAGACGTGGCGGGTGGTGCTGATCCTCGATGCCGGCCGGACCGGCGTGCACGGGGCCGAGGAGCGACGCGCCTTCCGGGAGCTGCCGCGCTTCCCCGCGCCGGAAGCGGCCGAGATCTGCCGCACGGTGCTGATGCAGGTGCTGCCGGCCGTGGTCACGGAAGATCTGGCGCGGTTCGGCGCCGGGATCACCGGAATCCAGCGCCGGATCGGCGACTATTTCGCCCCCCACCAGGGCGGGCGCTACGCCAGCGCGGCGGTGGCGGCGGCGCTCGCCGATGTCGAGGCGGCCGGCATCGCCGGCTTCGGCCAGAGCTCCTGGGGGCCGACCGGCTTCGCGCTCACCCGCGACGCGGCGGAGGCCGAGGCCCTGGTCGAATCCTTGCGCGCGCGCCATCCGGGCCTGACCTTCAGCGTCGCCCGCGGCCGCAATCGCGGGGCGGAGATCGGCGAGCCGTAAAGGCTGCTGGCACGGCCTTTGCTCTCACTATCGCGCAGCGCAGAGCCTCCAGGGCTCTTGTCGGGTTGGCGTGCCCATCGTCGGGTGTCCGCTGAGGGTCCGCCCGGCCATGCGCGGCATGGCCAGGGGGTTTCGCCGATTGCCGCGGTGAGAGTGCCGTTCACCGGATGTCCACGTCTTTGAAAGACGGGACGTAAGCCATGTGCGATCGTGACGGGTCGTTCTACCGTAACCTCTCCCGCCGGGGCTTCCTCGGCCGGGGCGCCGGCGCCGCGGCGGCGGTCGCGCTGCCGGCGCATCTCGCGACCCTGCTGGCGCCGAGCCCGGCGGCAGCGGCGGGCACCACGCTGAAAGCCACCCACGGCTCCGGCTTCTGCAACATGGGCATGTTCCTCGCCAAGGAACGGGGGCTGACCAAGGCGGACGGCGTCGATCTCGACTTCGTGGTGACGCCGTCGAACACCGAGATCACCACCATGTTCGGGGCCGGGCTCGTCGACATGTCGATGATCCCGTATTCGAACTTCATGACCCTGTACGATGCCGGGGCGCCGGTGCGGATCGTCGCGGGCGGCGGCGTCGAGGGCTGCATCATCGTGGCCCGCGAGGGCATCAATTCGGCGGCCGACCTCAAGGGCAAGACCTTCGGCACCTTCCAGGCCGACACTCTCGAGGTGCTGCCCTACGACTACCTGAAGAAGGCCGGGATGAACTTTCGCGATGTCGAGGTGAAGTATCTCGACACCTCGCCGGAACTGGCCCAGGCGTTCATGGCCGGCGCCCTCGACGCGATCTGCCACATCGAGCCCTACGCCTCGCAATGCGTCATGGGCCGGAAGGGCGCCAAGATCCTCTCGAACGGCACCGACGTCTACGGCAAGGGCTACTCGGATTGCGTCCTCGCGGTGCGCGCGCCGCTCCTCAAGAGCAACCCGGCCGCCGTGAAGGCGGTGATCAAGGCGTTGTTCGTCGCCCAGTCCCAGGCCGAGGCCGACAAGGCCGCCGCCCTCAAGGATACGGTCGGCAAGTACTACAAGACCAGCATGGAGGCGGCGATCGACGCCTCCGCCAAGCAGCCGATCGTGGTCGACCAGCGCGACCAGACGAAGTTCATCGTCGCGCGCGGCGCCTCGATGCAGGAGCTCGGCTACGTCAAGAAGGCCCCGGACGAGGGCGCCTTCGACTGGAGCCTGCTCGAGGCGGTGATCGCCGAGAACAAGAGCCTCTATGCGGGCCTGAAGCTGAAGGCGGCGTAAATCGACGGCCGCATCGCGAGATATTCTTTCGTCCCAACATCGACCTCATCCTGAGGTGCCGCGCAGCGGCCTCGAAGGAGGGCTCCAGGAATCGCGGAGACTTCTGGAGCCCTCCTTCGAGGTCAGTCGATCGTCGATCGACTGACACCTCAGGATGAGGTCGTGGGTGGGATGAGGGCCTCCGGTGCCGACGATCTCGCCGATCGAACGGCTTCTCTTATCCGCGCATCCCTTCGGCTCCGGGCTCCGCTCTCGCGGCCCCGGAATGACGATGGAGAACGATCATTCTGCCCTCGACACACACCGCCATCGTCACGCCTCCCGGGCCGCCGCGCGCCGCGCTGCCGGGGCTCTCGCCCGCCTGGCGCCGGCGCCTCGCCGGCCTCGTCTGGGGCTTCGTCTCCCTCGGCCTCTTCGCCGGCCTGTGGGAGGGCTTGTGGGCCCTCGACCTCGTCAACCCGCTGCTCCTGCCGCCGCCCCACCTGTTCCTGGCCGACATCCCCGGCACCCTGCGCTACTTCGACCGCTCGAACCGGATCGGCAGCGTGGGCGGCGGCGGCGGGGTCGCGGCTTTGCTGATCACCATGGGCTGGACGACGATGCGGGTCTTCGTCGGCCTTGGCCTGGGCTTCGTCTGCGGCGTGCTCGTCGGGGCGCTGGTCCATTACCTGCGGTGGCTGCGCAACCTCCTGCTGCCGACGGTGCTGCTGCTCGCCCCGATCTCCCCCGTGGCGTGGCTGCCGGTCGCCATCTTCGTCTTCGGCATCGGCGACAAGCCGGCGATCTTCCTCGTCTTCATCACGCTGTTCTTCACCATCGTGCTCTCGACGGGGGCACAGATCGATAGCGTGCCCAAGACTTACATCCACGTTGCCCGCATCATGGGCGCCACCGGCCGTCAGACCTTCTGGCGGGTCGTCCTGCCGGCGATCCTGCCGAGCCTGTTCATGACGCTGCGGCTCAACCTGTTCGGGGCCTGGATGGTGGTGCTGATCGCCGAGACGGTCGGGGTCGGGACCGGGCTCGGGCAGATCACCTCGATGGCGCGCTCGACCTTCAACGCCAAGCTCGTCTTCTTCACCATGGCGATCGTCGGCGTGCTCGGCTTCCTGTCCGACTTCGCCCTGCGCCAGGTCCAGCGGAAGATGCTGTGGTGGGTCGGCCCGGGAGGCGCCCGATGACCCGCCCCGCCGTCACCATCCGTAACCTCTCGAAGCGCTGGATGCCGGAGGGACGCGCGCCGGTCCAGGCGCTGGCCGACCTCGATTTCGAGGTGGCTCCCGGCGAGTTCGTGGTGCTGCTCGGGCCCTCCGGCTGCGGCAAGTCCACCCTGCTCTACATGATCGCCGGGCTGGAGGAGGTCACCTCCGGGGAGATCCTGGCCGACGGCGAGCCCGTCACCGGCCCCTCCGCCGAGCGCGGGCTGATCTTCCAGGACGCCTCGCTGTTCCCCTGGCTCACCATCGCCGACAACGTCGCCTTCGGCCTCGCCGTCCAGCACGTGCCGCCGGTTAAGCGGCGCGAATTGGCGGTGGAGATGCTGCGCCGGGTCGGGCTCGGCGACATGCTCGACAAGAAGCCGGACGAGCTGTCCGGCGGCATGCGCCAGCGCGCGGCCTGCGCCCGGGCGCTCGCCATGCGGCCGAAGGTGCTGATGATGGACGAGCCCTTCGCGGCCCTCGACGTCCAGACCCGCTCGCGCATGCAGGATTTCTTGCTGCAGATCTGGCGCGACAGCGGCGCCTCGGTCCTCCTCGTCACCCATTCGATCGACGAGGCGATCTCGCTGGCCGACCGGGTGGTGGTGTTCACGGCCCGGCCGGGGCGGGTGAAGACGATCGTGCCGATCGACCTGCCGCGGCCGCGGCCGTCGCGGGATCCGCGCTACCACGCCTACCGCGACCTGTTCACCGAGCTGCTCGGCGCCGAGGTCGACCGCGCCTTCGCCGAGCAGGAGGCTGCCGCGGCGCGATGACCCCTCCCTGTCGCGTCGCTGCCATTCCGGTGGGCCCGGCCGGCCCCGATCCGGATGCTCTCTGGCGGGAGGTCGAGGCGGGACTCGCCGAGGCCGCCACTGCTGGCGCCGGCCTCGCCATCCTGCCGGAGCTGACGATCCTGCCTTACGTCGCGGGCGCTGATCCGGCGCAGGGGCGCCACCTCGCCGAGCCGGCGGACGGGCCCACCGCTCGCCGGATGGCGGCGCTCGCGCGCCGCCATCGCCTCGCCCTGGTGTTCGGCCTGAGCCTGTCCGAGCCCGGCGAGACCGTGCCGCTCAATGCGGCGCTCCTTGCCCAACCGGACGGCAGCCTGGTCCGGATCGCGGCAAAGCACCGGCTGCCGCCGCCGCTGCCCGGCGAATGCTTCGGCGAGGCCGATCATTTCCGGCCCGGCCCCGCGGAAGGGAGGACGGTGCGGGGCGGGTTCCCGGGCGGGTTCTCCCTGCGGGTCGCGGCCCTCGTCTGCTACGACCGGCGCTTTCCGGAGGCCTGGGACGCGGCGGCGGAAGGGGCCGACCTCGTCGCGATCCTGGTCGCCGGGCCGGCACCGCAGGATCCGCCCGGCTTCTTCACGACCGAACTCGCCGGCCACGCCCGGCGCTGCCGCGTCGCCGCGGTCGCGGCCGCGCGCCACGGCACCGAGCACGGCCTCGGCCGGCCGGTGCGGCAT
>JAEWKL010000219.1 GCA_023386115.1 Pseudomonadota bacterium | reverse complement strand
CTCCTCGGCCTCGTGGGCCTGCGCCGCGCCCTGCTTCCCGAGGCGCCGCCACCCGGCGCCGCCCTGCGCGCGAGGGAGGCCGCCTGATGGCCGATATCGACCTCTACGGCGTCTTCGTGCCGGCCCTGCTGGTCTGGGCGCTGCTCGCCTTCCTGGTCAACCTCGTGCTGCGCCGGCTGATCGGTGCGCTCGGGCTCTACCGGCTGGTCTGGCACCGGCCGCTCTTCGACCTCTGCCTCTACCTCGTGTGCCTCGGCGGCGTCGTCACGCTCGCCGGCCGCCTGACCTGAAGACGTGAAACAATGACCCGCGCGCTCGCCTTCCTCGGCCGCTTCGCCGTCACCGCCGCCATGCTCGCCCTCGCCGTCGTCGTCGGGGCGGCGCTCTGGGACTACTATCTCGAGGCTCCCTGGACCCGGGACGGCCGGGTCCGCGCGGAGGTCGTCGGGGTCGCCCCCGACGTCTCGGGGCTGGTGCGCGACGTCGAGGTGCACGACAACCAGCGGGTCAAGCGCGGCGACGTGCTGTTCCGCATCGATCCGGACCGCTTCGCCCTCGCTTTGCGCCAAGCCGAGGCCGTGGTGGCCGGCCGCAAGGCGAATCTGGTCCAGGCGGAGGCGGATCTCACCCGCTACCGCCAGCTCAGCGACAACGTCGTCTCGCAGCAGAAGCTGGAGGCGACGCTCGCCGCCGAGCAGAGCGCCCGGGCCGCCTACGACCAGGCCGTGGCGGACCGCGACCTCGCCAAGCTCAACCTCGACCGCTCCGAGGTGCGCGCTTCGGTCAACGGCCGCATCAGCAACCTCGAATTGCGGCCCGGCGCCTATGTGGGGGTCGGCAAGGCCGTGATGGCGCTCGTCGACAGCGACACCCTGCACGTCCAGGGCTATTTCGAGGAGACGAAGCTCGACCGCATCCATCCGGGCGACCCGGTCACCGTGCGGCTGATGGGCGAGGACAGCGACGTCACCGGCAAGGTCGAGAGCGTCGCCGCCGGCATCGAGGACCGGGAGCGCAGCGCCGGTTCGTCCTTGCTCGCCAACGTCAACCCGACCTTCGCCTGGGTGCGCCTCGCCCAGCGCGTCCCGGTGCGGATCGCCCTCGATTCCAGCATCGACCACGACCGCCTGACCGTCGGACGCACCGCCACCGTGGTGGTGCATCCTCGCGGCGAGCGGCCGGAGATCCGGCCGTTCGACAACCTGCGGAACTTCGGTCTGCGCCATCTCGGCCTGCGCGACGGCTGGGAGGCGCTGAAGGCCAGCCTGCCGGCGACCAAGGGCTGACGCTGCGGGGTTGTGGGAGCGCTTACACTATCGCCCCGGTCGATGGCGGATTAAGGAGCGCCGCCAGGACGTAACAGCCAAGCCGCGGCGCGTGAGCGCGGGCGGGAGGAGGCCCCATGGCAGAGCGAAGGGCAGAGCATCAGCAGGACGCCCTCGGCGTCGGCACCGACGCCCTCGGCGTCGGCACCATTTCGACGATCACCTGGCGGCTGATGCCGCTCCTCGGCCTGATGTACCTGATCGCCTACATCGACCGGCAGAACGTCTCCTACGCCAAGCTCCAGATGGTGGGCGATCTGGGCTTGAGCGAGGCGGCCTACGGATTCGGCGCCTCGCTGTTCTTCCTGGCCTATTTCCTGTTCGAGGTGCCGTCGAACGTCATCCTGGAGCGGGTCGGCGCCCGGGTGTGGTTCACCCGCATCATGGCGACCTGGGGGATCATCACGATCCTGCTCGGCTTCTCGACCGGGCCGGTGATGTTCTACATCCTGCGCTTCCTCCTCGGCGCGGCGGAGGCCGGGTTCTTCCCCGGCGTGCTCTACGCCCTCACCCTGTGGTTCCCGCAGGTGTTCCGCGGCCGGATGGTCGGCTGGTTCATGATCGCGAGCGCGGTGGCCAACGCCGTCGGCGCGGCGATCGGCGGCGCGCTCCTCGACCTCGACGGGGCGCTCGGCTACCGCGGCTGGCAGTGGGTGTTCCTCGCCACCGGCGTGCCGGCGGTGCTTCTCGCCGTCGTGGTGTTCTTCATCCTGCCCGACCGGCCTTCGACGGCGCCCTGGCTCGACGCCTCGCAGAAGAAATGGCTCGCCGACACCCTGGCGCGCGAGGCGGACAGCACACCCCACACCGACCACCACAACCCGTTCCGCGTGCTTGCCGACGCCCGCGTGGTGCTGCTCTCGCTCCTCTACGTCGCCTTCCCGCTCGCGGCCTACGGCCTGAGCTACTGGCTGCCCACCGTGGTGAAGGGCTTCGGCGTCTCGAACACCATGAACGGCTTCATCAACATTATCCCGTGGATCTGCGTGGCGCTGACCCTGTGGTGGGTGCCCCGGCACGCGGCGCGCACGGGGGAGACGACCTGGTACATCGCCGGCCCGGCCCTCGTCGGGGCGCTGGGGCTGATCCTCAGCGTGGTGCTCCCCGGCGACGCAGTGAAGTTCGCCTGCCTGTGCGTGGCCGCCGCCGGCATCTTCTCGGGCCAGCCGGTCTTCTGGTCGCTGCCTCCGACCTTCCTGCGCGGCGCCACGGCCGCGGCCGGCATCGCGATGATCAACTCGGTCGGCAATCTCGGCGGCTTCGTCGCCCAGAACGTCGTGCCGTGGATCCGCGACGTGAGCGGCAGCACGCTCGTGCCGATGCTCTTCCTCGCCGCCTGCCTCCTCGTCGGGGTGGTGATGGTCTTCGTGGTCCAGGGCGTCCTGAAGCGCTCGGCCGCGGCCGAGGCCGGAGGGCTCGCGCCGGTCCGGCGCTGACCGCACGATGATCCCTTCCGGGACCGGTTCCGGTCCTGAAAGGGATAACACTTTTCTTTTCAATGGCCTGACGGAGCGAGACGTCGTAGGCGAGACGTCGTAGGACCGAGCGACAGGCAGCCCGATCCGAAATCCGATTTCACCGACTGGACGCACGAGCAGGTCCGCCAGTTCGTCGATGCCGAGCAGGTCTTCACCGCCTACCAGGCGGCCCGGACCGAGCTTGCCCAGCGCTTCGCCGGGTCGATGGCGTGGAAGACGGTGCGAGGGCGCCAGTATCTCTACCGCAAGCGGAAAGCGGCCTGGTCCTCCCTTGGGCCCCGCAATCCCGAGACCGAGGCCGCCCATGCGGCCTTCCATGACGGCCGGGCGCGGCTGAAGCAGCGCCTCGCCGACCTCGCCCGGCGCCTCGACGCGATGGCCCCGGTGAACCGCGCCTTGAGCCGCGCCTTCGGGCTCGGGCGGATGCCGATCGTTGCGGCCCGCGCCTTGCGGGCCCTGGCGGCGGCGCGGCTCCTCGGCTCCAGCCTCCGGGTCGTCGCACACACGCCCGCTTCGCCTACGAACGGCTGGCTGGCATCCGCATCGCCGGCGGCCACCTCGCCACCGGCGACATCGACCTGCTGTTCGATGCCCGTGCCCGCCTGAGCCTCGTCGCCGAGGCCCTGCCGGAAGTCGATCTGAGGCGGGAGGGATTGATCGGCCTCTTGCGCAGCGTCGACACCTCGTTCGAGCCGATGGGGCGTCAGAGCTTCCGGGCGGTGAACCGGGACGGCTTCATGGTCGACCTGATCCAGCTCCTGCCGAAGAACCGGATGGCGGGAAGCGCCCGCAGCAGGATCGGGACCTCGCCCGAAGATCTCAGCGCGGCCGAGATCGAGGGGCTGGCGTGGCTGGTCAACTGCCCGAAGGTGAGCGCCGTCACGATCGACACCCGCGGCTACCCGGTCGGCCTCGTCGTGCCCGATCCGCCGGTCTTCGCCCTCCACAAGGCCTGGCTCGCCGCCCGGGACGACCGCGATCCGCTGAAGCGCGGGCGCGACGCCGGCCAGGCGCGTCTCGTTGCCGGACTCGTCGCAGCGCGCCTGCAGCACTTAATCCTTCGACGATCCGGCGCTCGGCGCGATCCCGCGCGCCTTGCGCCATCAAGCCGCCCAGATCCTGCCGGTACCGGGCGAGGCCGAGGCTTCCATCGCGCCGGACTGGTGAAGGCTCACACCGCCAGCGCGACGCCCGCCAATCCCGCCGCCAGCCCCCACAGCAGCAAGCAGGCCCGCCGATACAGCGTGAGCGCGCGGCGGATGTCGGCAGCGTTGGCGTTCGCCCGTCCCGATCCCATCCAGGCATCCTCGACCCGCGTGGTGCCGTAGAC
>JAEWKL010000206.1 GCA_023386115.1 Pseudomonadota bacterium | reverse complement strand
GAGGACGGCACGGCGTGGCCGGCCCGCATCCTGGCGCCGGTGAGCTTCGTGCCCTGCACCGGCGCCCGCCGGCCCGGGGAGGCCGCCCGCCTCATGGAGGCGTTCCGCGACCGGGACTGGCGCCGGGTGCGCAGGCTTCATCGGAACGGGCGGCCGGGCCCGAAGGCCTTCGTCGCGGGGGAGGGCTGGTGGCTGGAATGACGGCGCCGCCTCCGGGGTGCCGCCCCGCCCGCTTCCGGGCTACAAGGAGCCACGTTCCCCTCACCCAAGGCCCACCATGCCGAGCACGCCCCGCGCCGCGATCATCCCGGTCACGCCGTTCCAGCAGAACTGCACCCTCCTGTGGTGCGAGGCGACGAAGCGGGCCGCGGTGATCGATCCGGGCGGCGACCTCGACCGGATCCAGGCGGCGATCACGAAGGCCGGGGTCACGGTCGAGAAGATCCTGCTCACCCACGGCCATATCGACCATGCCGGTGCTGCTGCCGACCTGCGCGACGCGCTCAAGGTCCCGGTCGAGGGGCCGCACATCGCCGACAAGCCGCTCCTCGACAGCCTGCCCGAGACCGGGGCGGCCTACGGCCTCGGCGGCGCGAAGGCGATCACGCCCGACCGCTGGCTGAACGAGGGCGACACGGTCACGGTCGGCGAGCTGACCTTCGACATCCTGCACTGCCCCGGCCATTCGCCGGGCAGCGTCGTGCTGGTGAGCCGGGACGCCCGCTTCGCGCAGGTCGGCGACGTGCTGTTCCGCGGCTCGGTCGGCCGCACCGACCTGCCGGGGGGCGACCACGGCGCCCTGATCGCCTCGATCAAGACCAAGCTCCTGCCGCTCGGCGACGACGTCGCCTTCATCCCCGGCCACGGCCCGACCGGCACGATCGGCCAGGAGCGGCTGTCGAACCCGTTTCTCCAGTAGGAAGTGTCCGCCATGGATCTGCGTCTGGACCTGCGTCCCTTGGGCCGTTCCGGCCTCTCGGTCCCGCCCTTCTGCTTCGGCGGCAACGTCTTCGGCTGGACCGCCGACGAGGCGACCTCCTTCGCGCTCCTCGACCGCCTGCTGGAGACCGGCTTCACCTTCATCGACACCGCCGACGTCTATTCGCGCTGGGCGCCGGGCCACCAGGGCGGCGAATCGGAATCCGTGATCGGGCGCTGGCTCAAGGCCCGCGGCAGCCGCGACCGCATGGTCATCGCCACCAAGGTCGGCATGGACATGGGCGACGGCCGGAAAGGCCTGAAGGCCTCCTACATCGAGCGGGCCGTCGAGGAGTCCCTGCGCCGTCTCCAGACCGACCGGATCGACCTCTACCAGTCCCATCTCGACGATTCCGAGACGCCGCTCGAGGAGACTCTGTCGGCCTACGACCGGCTGATCCGCGCCGGCAAGGTGCGGGCGATCGGCGCCTCGAATTATTCGGCGGCCCGCCTGCGCGAGGCGCTGGCCGTGGCCGCCCGCGAGGGCCTGCCGGCTTACGCGTGCCTTCAGCCCGAATACAGCCTGGCCGAGCGCGGCGGCTACGAGGCGGAGCTGGAGCCCCTGTGCCGGGAGGAGGGGATCGGGGTGATCTCCTACTTCTCGCTCGCGGCGGGCTTCCTGACGGGCAAGTACCGGCAGGCCGGCGCCGCTTCGGGCCGCGCCCGGGAGGCCCGGGTCACGGGCTACCTCAACCCGCGCGGCCTCGCCTTCCTCGACCTCCTCGACGCGGTGGCGCGCGAGCACGGCGCCAGTCCGGCCCAGGTCGCGATCGCCTGGCTCGTGGCGCGGCCCGGCCTCACCGCGCCGATCGCCAGCGCCACCTCGGTGGCGCAGCTCGACGAGGTGCTGGGGGGCGTGCGCCTCGCCCTCGATCCGGCGGCCTCGGCCCGGCTCGAGGAGGCGAGCCGGGGCTCGCTCAAGGCCTAGGACGCGAGCCGGGGCTCGCTCGAGGGGTTAGGACGCGAGCCGGGGCTCGCTCAAGGGCTGACGCGGCCCGTTCGCGGATCCTTAACGGGGTGCGGCGAAACGTACCCTCGGTGATCCCCCGGCAGGGGTGGACGGGGCATCCGGCCCGCCCCCGCCGGATCCCGGAAAGCCGCTGCCGCGGCGTCGAAAAAGCGCCCCTGCGGCGCCGAAAACCGATGCAATTTCAAGGCGGAATGCTTACATCGGGGAGACGCCGGATCGTGGCCGCCACGGCCCGGGATCCGTGACACACGACGAGACCCAGACGGCGCCGGATCGCAAGATCGGCGCCGGCGCCGGCCGCGCCCCCGCGACGCGCGCCCGCCCGCACCAGGAACCGACATGGCCGAACCCGCCCGCGATCTGACCCCCGACACCTACGGCGCCGACTCGATCAAGGTCCTCAAGGGCCTGGACGCGGTGCGCAAGCGGCCCGGCATGTATATCGGCGATACCGACGACGGCTCGGGCCTGCACCACATGGTGTACGAGGTCGTCGACAACGCCATCGACGAGGCTCTGGCCGGCCATGCGACCCTCGTCACCGTCACCCTCAACCCGGACGGCTCCTGCACGGTCTCCGACAACGGCCGCGGCATCCCGACCGACATCCACCCGGAGGAGGGCGTCTCGGCGGCCGAGGTCATCATGACCCAGCTGCATGCCGGCGGTAAGTTCGACCAGAACTCCTACAAGGTCTCGGGCGGCCTGCACGGCGTCGGCGTCTCGGTGGTGAACGCCCTCTCGACCTGGCTGCGCCTGCGCATCTGGCGCGCCGGCAAGGAGCACGCGATGGAGTTCCGCCACGGCGACGCGGTGGCGCCGCTCGCCGTCGTCGGCCCGGCCGGCGACCGGCGCGGCACCGAGGTGACGTTCCTGCCCTCGCCCGACACCTTCACGATGATCGAGTTCGACTACGCGACGCTGGAGAAGCGCCTGCGCGAGCTCGCCTTCCTCAATTCCGGCGTGCGCATCGTGCTGACCGATGCCCGCCACGCCGAGCACAAGCGCGACGAGCTCGTCTACGAGGGCGGAGTCGAGGCCTTCGTACGCTACCTCGACCGGGCGAAGGAGCCGCAGATCGAGGCGCCGATCGTCCTGCGCCAGGAGCGCGACGGCATCGGCGTCGAGGTCGCCTTGTGGTGGAACGACACGTTCCACGAGAACGTGCTGTGCTTCACCAACAACATCCCGCAACGCGACGGCGGCACCCACCTGGCCGGGTTCCGGGCCGCGCTCACCCGCCAGATCACCGGCTATGCCGAGGCGAGCGGGGTGACCAAGAAGGAGAAGGTCGCGCTGACCGGCGAGGATTGCCGCGAGGGGCTGACCGCGGTGGTCTCGGTGAAGGTGCCCGACCCGAAATTCTCCTCGCAGACCAAGGACAAGCTCGTCTCCTCGGAGGTCCGCCCGGCGGTCGAGGGCGTGATGAACGCGACGCTCGGCACCTGGCTCGAGGAGCATCCGAACGAGGCCCGCGTCATCGCCGCGAAGGTGGCGCTCGCCGCCGCGGCCCGGGAGGCGGCGCGCAAGGCCCGCGACCTCACCACCCGCAAGGGCGCGCTCGACATCGCCTCGCTGCCCGGCAAGCTCGCCGATTGCCAGGAGCGCGATCCGTCGAAATGCGAGATCCTGCTGGTCGAGGGCGACTCGGCCGGCGGCTCGGCCAAGCAGGGCCGCGACCGGACGTTCCAGGCCGTGCTGCCGCTGCGCGGAAAAATCCTCAACGTCGAGCGGGCGCGGCTCGACAAGATGCTGTCGAGCCAGGAGATCGGCACGCTGATCACCGCGCTCGGCACCGGGATCGGCCGGGACGGCGCCCACGCCTTCAACCCCGACAAGCTGCGCTACCACCGCATCATCATCATGACCGATGCGGATGTCGACGGCTCGCATATCCGCACCCTGCTGCTGACGTTCTTCTTCCGCCAGATGCCGGAGCTGATCGAGCGCGGCCATCTCTACATCGCCCAGCCGCCGCTCTACAAAGCCCAGAAGGGCAAGACCGCGATCTACCTCAAGGACGACCGGGCGCTGGAGGATTACCTGATCGACGGCGGCGTCGACGGGGCGGTGCTCAAGCTCGCCACCGGCACCGAGTTCGGCGGGCCGCAGCTCAAGGCCCTGGTCGACGAGGCGCGCGGCGTGCGCCAGATCCTGCACGGGATGCATTCGCGCTACGACCGCGTCGTGGTCGAGCAGGCGGCGATCGCGGGCGCCCTGCGCCCGTCGGTGGCCGGCAACCCGGACGAGGCCGAGGTGGTGGCCGACGAGATCGCCCGGCGCCTCAACACCATCGCGGATGAGATCGAGCAGGGCTGGGAGGGCGAGGCGCGGGACGGCGGCTACGTGCTGTCGCGAACGCTCAGAGGCGTGCGCCAGGTCGCGGTGCTCGACGAGGCGCTGATCCACTCGCAGGAGGCGCGCCGCCTCGACGAGCGGGCCGAGACCCTGAGCGAGATCTACGGCGCCCCCGTCACCCTGGTGCGCCGGGGCGACCAGACGGTGCTGCACGGGCCGGTGGCCCTGTTCGAGGGCATGATGGCGCTCGGCCGCAAGGGCCTGCAGCTGCAGCGCTACAAGGGCCTCGGCGAGATGACCGCGCAGCAGCTCTGGGAGACGACGCTCGACCGCGACGTGCGCTCGCTCCTCCAGGTGAAGGTCAAGGACACGACCGACGCCGACGACCTGTTCGTCAAGCTGATGGGCGTCGTGGTCGAGCCGCGCCGGGAGTTCATCCAGGAGAACGCGCTCAACGTGGCCAATCTCGACGTGTGATACCGCCGCGCCTTCGACCGGACCGTTCGATGGCGCCGGCTCAGCCCGAACGGACGTCAGCGCCGATGCGCCGCATCGCGTCGGCCACGGGTCGCCCGAGTCCGTTTTGATGTGGCGGACCCCATTGCAAGCCTCCCCGTCATCCCGGGGCCGCGCAGCGGAAGCCGGGATGACGGGGAGAGGGTGCCGGCCTGAGGCCAGATCGATGGACGCTGTCGATCGAACGGGCTCTCACCTATCGCCGGCTGCGCCCGGACGGCCGAGACCTTGGGCTTGGCGGATCGCCAAGAACGGACCTCGAGATCGTTCTTCGAGACCCTCGGCCCTGCGAGCCAGGATGACAGCGCGGGCGGGATCGAGGGAGCGACCTTTCGCCCCCGAGCCTCACACCTTCTCGAGCGCCATCTCCAGGAAGCCGAGCGCGTCCTCGACGGCGCAGCGCCGGACCTCGGAGCGGCCGAGATCGCCGTAGCGGCGCTCGATGTGCCGGGTCGCCCGGCCGGCGGCGACGAGTCCGAAATGGACGAGGCCCACAGGCTTCGTCGGCGTGGCGCCGCCCGGACCCGCAATGCCCGTGATGGCGAGCGCCACGTCGGCGCGGGAATGGGCGAGCGCCCCCTCGGCCATCGCCCGGGCCACCGGCTCGCTCACCGCGCCATGGGCCGAGATCAGGTTGAAGTCGACGCCGAGGATCTCGGCCTTCGCCTCGTTGGAATAGGTGACGAAGCCGCGCTCCACCACCAGGGAGGAGCCCGCCACTTCGGTGAGCAGGGCGGCGACGAGGCCGCCGGTGCAGGATTCGGCGGTGACGAGGCGGGCCTGACGCTCGCGATAGGCGGCGATCAGCACGCTCGCGCGGGTGACGAGGGCGGCATCGAACATCACGGACGCGCCTCCGCGGGGAGCCGCACGGTGGCGGCGGCCTGGGCGGCGAGACCCTCGGCCCGGCCGACGAAGCCGAGCTTTTCCGTCGTGGTCGCCTTGATCGAGACCGCCGAGAGCGGCACCCCGGTGATCTCGGCGATCCGGGTCCGGATCGCCTCGCGATGGGCGCCGATGCGGGGCGCCTCGGCCAGGACCGTGATGTCGAGGTGGTCGATCACCCCGCCGCGCTCGGTCACCCGCCGCACCGCGTCGGCCAGGAACTGGTCGGAGGAGGCGCCGCGCCAGCGCGGGTCGCTCGGCGGGAAGTGGACGCCGATATCGCCGTCGGCCAGCGCCCCCAGGATCGCGTCGGTGAGGGCGTGCAGCACCACGTCGCCATCCGAATGGGCGAGCACGCCGCGATCGGCCGGGATGCGCACGCCGCCGAGCCACACGTGGTCGCCCTCCGTGAAGGCATGCACGTCGAAGCCGGTGCCGAGGCGGGTCAGTAGGGTCATGGCGGAATCGTCCCCGGATTCGCGACCGGAGCGAGGCTCCGGCAAGAAGGCGCGGTCGGCCTCGACGAGGTCGGCGGCCTGGGTGATCTTGCGGTTGCGCGGGTCGCCGGGGAAGACCGCCACCGGCAGGCCGGCCCATTCGGCGAGCGCCCCGTCATCGGTGAAGCCGTCGTGCCCCTCCGCCGCGGCCCGTCCATGCGCCTCGGCGAGGAGGGCGAAGCGGAAGGCCTGCGGAGTCTGCACCGCGCGCAACTCCTCGCGCCTGGGAGTCTCGCGCACCCGGCCGTCCGGCTCGACCACCTTGATCGTGTCGCTCACCGGCACGCCGGGCACGGCGGCGCCGTGGCTTCCAGCCGCCTCGATGGCCCGGTCGATCAGCGCCTCGTCGACGAAGGGACGGGCGGCATCGTGCACCAGCACCAGGTCGGGCGCACCCTCCCGGGCCAGCGCCTCGAGTCCGGCCCGGACCGAGGCCTGCCGCGTCGCGCCGCCCTCGGTCGGCCGGGCGAGCTTGGCCCGTGCCTCGGGCGCGAGGTCGCCGAGGCACTCGTCGTAGAAGGCGGCGGCGTCCGCGGCGATCACCACCTGGATCCGCGTGACGCCCGGATGGGCAGCGAGAGCCGCCAGGGTCCGGGTCAGGACCGCCTGGCCGCCGACGCGACGATACTGCTTGGGCGTGTCGCCGCCGACGCGGATGCCGCGCCCCGCGGCGACGACCACCGCGGCGATCTGGGGAAGTGTCAAAGAGGTCGCTCCCGGAATGCTCGCTCCTTAGCGGTGGCGGCCCAGCGAGGCAAATGCACCAGGGGAAGGGCGGTGCCGCGCGGGAAGGAGAAGAGAGTGGGTGCTCTCGGCGCCGGATCCATCGGCCTGCGCGATCCGGGATCTGGGGTTGCGCATGGCGCATGACCCGTTCTTCAATCGAGATCTTCCCAAGACAAGGAAGTCGCAAAATCCCCTGTCCCGAGTGGAAGAGGGCTAGGGGCGGTCGAGGATCACGCAGCACGGCGCGCCTCGGGATCAAGCGCCGGATGTTAAGCTGCCAGCACGACGCTCTCAGCATTTCGCGGACGCGCGCAACCCTCATCCCTGACCTCTCTCCCATTCGGGAGAGGGGCATGCGATCGATGTCGCGATGTACGATCAATCCATCACATATTTCTGCAATTCACAGATAGGCGATGTCATCGATGCCGGCGCAAGCCAGCGAGCGCCGCCCCGCCGCCCGCCCTCATCCCGCAACGCAGCAAAGCCCGAGCCACCACCTCTTCCATTCCGACGCGACGCCCCGCTATCCTGCCCCACACAGGCTCGAAGCGACCCGGAACGCCACCACGCCGGGCCGACCGGCCCGAGGCAGGGCTACCTACCGGCCAATTCGCGGGCAATTCGGGGATCGAAGCCCGAACTCGCTTGCGTCCGAGCGGGTTTTGGCTATTTGCTGTGCACAATGACGACTGACCATTATTTGAGCGCCGCGGCACCGGGGGCCGAGCCGGCAGCGCTGCCAAACGGGCGGCTCTCGGCCGGGGCCTTGCCGGCGCGCGGGGCGCCGCTCGCACCCCTCTCGGGCGTGCACGGGGCGCTGTTGGCGCCCCTCTCCGGCGTGCACGGGGCGCTGTTGGCGCCCCTCTCGGGCGTGACCGACCTGCACATGCGCCGCATCGCCCGCCGGCTCGGTGCCACCGCGACCGTGTCCGAGATGGTGGCGGCGGAGGATTTCGCCCGCGGCACCGAGGAGGCTCGCTTACGGGCCGAGGGGGAGGGCGTGCTGCCCCATGTGGTGCAGCTCGCCGGCTGCGACCCGCGCTGGATGGCGGAAGGCGCGCGCCTCGCCGAGGCCAACGGCGCCGACGTGATCGACGTCAATATGGGCTGCCCGGCCAAGGCCGTGACCGGCGGACAGGCCGGCTCGGCGCTGATGCGCGACCTCGACCATGCCGAGCGCCTGCTCGCCGCGGTGCGCGAGGCGGTGGCGCTGCCGGTCACCGTCAAGATGCGGCTCGGCTGGGACGACGCCACCCGCAACGCCCCGGACCTCGCCCGGCGCGCCGAACGGCTCGGCTACGCCGCCGTCACGGTACATGGCCGCACGCGGCAGCAATTCTATACCGGCCGCGCCGACTGGGCGGCGATCCGGGCGGTGGCGGATGCCGTGGCGATCCCGGTCGTCGCCAACGGCGATATCGCCAGCCTCGACGATGCCCGGGCGTGCCTGCGCGACTCCGGCGCCGACGCCGTGATGATCGGCCGCGGTGCGAACGGCCAGCCCTGGCTGCCCGGCCAGATCGGCCGCCGCCTCAAGGGCGGGGCCGAGGAG